>JAJDHW010000016.1 GCA_030266405.1 Methanobrevibacter sp. OttesenSCG-928-I08 | reverse complement strand
TAGAAAGTAAATTATCCCGTAAAAGTTAAGCTTAGGAGGCTTAAAAATGGGAAAAGGAGAAGAATTAACAACAACAAAATATCTAATCTACGCTGAAATTAATGCTAATGGAATTGTTGAAAAACCAGATGTGGTTGGAGCTGTTTTTGGTCAAACAGAAGGTTTATTAAGCAATGATTTAGATTTAAGAGAACTTCAAAGAACCGGAAGGATAGGGAGAATACAAGTAACAATTCATGCTAATAGTGGTAGAGCTAAAGGTGAAATAGTTATTCCTTCTAGTTTAGATAGGATTGAGACTGCTATACTCGCAGCATCTCTTGAAACAATAAATCGTGTTGGTCCTTGTGAAGCTATAATAAAGACTTTAAAAGTTGAAGATGTTAGAGCTGTTAAACGAGAACAAGTAGTAAACCGTGCAAAAGAAATTTATAAAGGAATGATGGATACTGTAACACCTGCAAGCATGAAAATGATTGAAGAAGTTAGAGAATCTATGAGAATTCATGAAATATCTGAATATGGTGAAGATAAATTACCTGCAGGCCCAAATATTGACACATCTGATGCAATAATAGTTGTAGAAGGCCGTTCTGATGTTCTTAACTTATTAAAATATGGTATAAAAAATACTGTAGCTGTAGAGGGAGTTAGTGTTCCCCAATCTATTGGTGATTTAACTAAACATAGAACAACAACAGCTTTTGTAGATGGTGATCGTGGGGGAGAATTAATCTTAAAAGAATTGCTTCAAATTGGAGAAGTTGATTATATAACTCGTGCTCCAAGAGGAAAAGAAGTAGAAGATCTTGAAAAAGATGAAGTATTAATAGCTTTAAGAGATAAAGTCCCTACAGAACAATTTTTAGCAAATCATAATGGAATCACCTCTCAAGATAATAATACTAAAAAGCCAAATAATACTGGTAAAACTAATAATAGACATGTTTCAAAACACTCCAAATCAAGAAATAACAAATCTTATCAAATAAAAGAAGAAAAACCTCCAAAAGAAGTTGAAATTGTTATTGAGGATGATGAAACTACATTAATGAAAGATATGCTTAAAGAAATAGAAGGTAGTGGAACTGGAGCTATTTTAGATCATGCTTTAAATGTTACTAAAGAAGTTAAAGTTGAAGAAATTTACGATGAATTAAAAACAATGGAAGATAACGCAGATACTGTAATATTTGATGGAATAATAAGTCAAAGATTAGTTGATGTGTCCTCTTTAAAAGGCATTAAGAATTTAGTAGCTTTCAAATCAATGAATATTGTTAAAAAACCTGAAAACTTAAAAATAATAACTATGGATTAATTCCATATATTTTTTTAAAAAAAATTAAATGTATAGCGAAGTAGTATTTAAATGAATAGATATAATCCAACTGTTCAAAAAGATTTATCAGATAATATTTTATCTAAAACATCATATAGTCTACCTGTTTTTGATGATGATGGAAATGAAATAAACTTATTAAAAGTTTTTAACTTTGATGAAATGATTGAAGAATATTTAATAGATTTAGAAATAAGAAATTATTCTAAAAATACTGTTAAAACATATAATTCTATTATAAATGATTTTTACAATTATTTAAAAAATGAAAAAAAGTTATATAATGATAAACATTTTTTGAGAAGTTTTAGACTTTATATACAGTATTTAAAAAGAGATAAGTTAGTATCACAAAATTATATTTATTTAGTAACAGTAGTAGTTAAAAAATTTCTTGAACATAACAAACTTTATTTCTTAGATGATGTGGAATCTCCAAAAAGAACTAAATCACTTCCTAAATCTTTAAACGAAAAAGAAGTTTATAATCTTATAAATTCTATAAAATGGGATAATGAAAAAGATAATCCTGCAAAAATAAGAATGAAAACAAGAGATAAACTTATATTAACTATACTATATTCTTCAGGATTACGTGTTTCTGAGTTGATAAATTTACGTGTAAATGATATTGATTTTGATGAGCGAACCATGAGAATTAGAGGAAAAGGAGATAAAGATAGAGTAGTTTTAATTGATGAGAATGCTAAAAAGATGATTATTGATTATTTAGCTATTCGGGAAAGTGATAATGAATATCTCATTATAAATAAGTTTAATAAACCAATTACTTCTCGCTATATACAAAAAATGATAAAAGACTATGGAAATAAGGCAAATATACAAAAAACTGTGACTCCTCACATATTAAGACATTCTTTTGCAACACATCTTTTAAAGAATGGAGTAGACATTAGAGTTATACAACAATTATTAGGCCACAGTAGTCTTTCTACTACTCAAATTTACACAAGTGTAGATATGGAAACAATAAAAACTTTATATGATAAAGCGAAAATGTAAATATTGGAAATAATTAGACTTAAAAATCAAAGGAGAAAATAATGAGAACACAATTAGCACTTTTTATTGGAAAAATAAGTTATTTAATTGCCAATATGATGGGTAAAAAAGGTACTGCTTTTCCAGGAAAAATAGCTATGAAAATAAAACCGGATATTTTAAAAGATTTAGCTATTAAATGTGATAAAATAGCAATTATATCTGGAACAAATGGGAAAACAACAACAACTAACTTAGCAAATCATGTTTTTGGGAAAAATAATATTGTTCTTTCTAATTTAAATGGTTCTAATATGATTCAAGGTGTTATTTCACCATTTATTATAGATAACAAGAAACATTATGATTGGGGAATTTTTGAAGTAGATGAAGGATCCATTCCCTTTGTTACAAAATATTTAACTCCCGATTATCTAATTATAACAAATTTCTTTAGAGACCAATTAGATAGATTTGGTGAAGTTGAAAATACAATAAATTTAGTTCACGATTCTATAAAAAATGAAAATACTATCTTAATATTAAATGGAGATGATCCTTCTTCATTATATTTTGATGATTTAAAAAATCCAAAAAGATATTTTAGTCAAAAAGAAAGTTTCACCTCAAAAGATAGTCAAACAGTTACAGAACCATCATTTTGTCCAAAATGTGAACATAAATTATCTTATAATTATATAAATTATGGAAATATAGGTAAATTTTTCTGTGAAAACTGTGGAGCTACTAATAACAAATCAGATTATGAAATAACAAATATCAAAATTGAAGAAGACCATTATGAATTTTCTGTTTCTGATAAAAAAAATACTTCAAAAATGAAGTTAAACTTATTAGGAACATATAATTTATATAATGCTCTTGCAGTTATTAGTTTTGCAAGAGAAAATGATTATGATTTCAATGAAATTAAAACTCAAATTGAAAGTTTTGAAAATGTAGATGGAAGGATGGAGACAACAACAACAAAGGATAATGAAATAGTTGTTGTTTTATCTAAGAATCCTGTAGGACTTAGTGAAGTTTTAAAACCAATAAAATATGATGCTGAAAAAAAATCCATAATGTTTATTTTAAATGATTATGCACCTGATGGAAGAGATATTTCATGGATTTGGGATGCTTATTTTGAAGAAATAAATAATATGGAAAATCTTAATAAAATTTATTGTGCTGGAACTAGAGGAGAAGAAATTGCTTTAAGACTAAAATATGCAAATATTCCAAATGAGAAAATTAAAATATACCCTTCAAAAAACAGATCAGATATTGAAAAACCTATAAATGATATTTTAAAAGAAAATAAAAAAATATATATCGTTGGAACATTTACAGCTATTCCTGAAATTAGAAAAATAATTTTAAAGAAAAAATAAGAGGTAAATTAGATGGAATTAAATATTATGGATATGTATTCAGATATACTAAATGTTTATGGAGATATAGGTAATTTAACATGTATTAATGAAAGATGCAAATGGAGAGGTATCGAAGTTAATAATAAAAGTTTTTCCATAGGATCTAATGAAAAATTAGATTTTGATAACATTGATATGATACTAATAGGAGGAGGTTCAGATAAAGGCCAATCCGTAGTATCTGAAGACTTATTGAAACATAGATCAGAACTAGAAAATTATTTAAATAACGGCGGAGTATTACTAGCTATTTGTGGAAGTTATCAAATGTTCGGTAATAACTATCATGATATTGATGGTGAAAACATCCAATGTCTTGAAATGTTTGATATTGAAACACATGCTGAATCTAATAGACTAATAGGAAATATATTAGTTGAAAATTCTATTGGATTAACACCTAAAACATTAGTTGGTTTTGAAAACCATGCAGGAAGAACTTATCATAATTATAACCCTTTAGGAGAAGTTAAAGTTGGTCATGGAAATAATGATGAAAATAAATATGAAGGCATGGTTTATAAAAATTTTATAGGAACATACTTACATGGTCCTTTTCTTCCAAAAAATCCTCATATTGCAGATTATATAATTTTAAATGCCTTAAAAAATAAATATGAAGTTGAAAAACTAACATCACTAGATGATACCATTGAAATAAATGCTCATAACTCAATGGTAAATAAGTTATTAAATATTTAAAACTAAGAAAAATTTTTTATAATATGAGTTTCAAATAAAATATAGTGTGTTTATAAATAAGGAGAATATTATGTACTCAACTGTTAATAATTATTATAAAATAAGAGAAGATGTATTTAATAAAATACAAAGCTCTAGTACTATAACTAAAGTAGTTATGGCATTATTTATGGCTTGTTTTACAGGTATTATGGCTCAAATCATGATTCCTCTTCCATGGACTCCAGTTCCAATTACTGGGCAAACTTTTGCAGTTTTAGTTGCAGGTTTATTCCTTGGGAAAAAATATGGTGCTTTAAGTCAGATTTTATACATTATTCTCGGTGTAGCTTTCATTCCATGGTTTGGAGGTATGACTGGAGGAATTGAAGTATTACTTGGATCAACTGTAGGATACTTCTTAGGTTTTATTCTTGCATCCTATTTCATTGGAAGTATTAGTGAAAAATATGCTAAGTCTCGTAATTTTGCAAAAATGACAGCTGTTGTTGGAATAGGTAATTTTGCTTTAATATATATACCTGGTTTAACAGGTTTAGCTATTTGGTCATTTATTACACAAGGAATTGTTTTAAGTCCTCTTGAATTGATTATAATGGGGCTTGCTCCATTTATTATTGGAGATATTGTAAAAATTATTTCAACTGGAATGGTTTCCAAGGTATTTTTACCGAAAAACTAAAGTTTTTAAAAAAAACTTTTTTTTATTTTTATTTTTAAGATAACATGACTATTTTTTTAAGAGGCCATCATATTCTGTGTCTTCAAGGTTTTCAAGGATATGGATACAGTGAAGAATTTGTAGAAAATATGACTCATATAAAAAATTTAATTGATAATGAAAATATTAAAATAAAAGTTTCAAATACTCCAGATGATATTTGTCAATCCTGTCCAAATTTAACTGAAAAAAATATCTGCAAAGATTTAAAATATAATGAAAAAATTAAAAAAATGGATAATGAAGTTATAAAAAAGTTAGATATTGGAAATGAAGAAATGGAAGCTAGTAAATTATTTGAAAAAGCTAATTTTATTTTTAATTCTAAGGAAACTATAGAACCAATATGTGATAACTGTTTGTGGGTTAAAGAATGTATTTGGTTTCAAAAATACATATGAAAATAGATACCTTTAAATACTAAATGTTTAATAATTATATATTGTTGTAGTAAGTGTTTTACTATGAAGTATATTATATAATTTTTATAGTCCCGTAGGGTAGTGGTAATCCTTCTAGGCTTTGGACCCGGAGACGGCGGTTCGACTCCGCTCGGGACTATCTAAAAACTTTTTTTAAAAAATGATTTTATATTGTGATAATATGCAAAAATTATTACTCACAGGAATTAATACAAGACCTATGATTAATTCTGGTTTAAAATTAAATTATACAATTTTTTCAACAAGTTATTACTCTACATATGATTTTAAAGAGATTTCAAATGAAAAACATCTTTTAAATCAAGAGAAAAATAGTTCTTGTGGATTTTTTGAAGAAAATTATAATAGTGAAAAACTATTGAAATTATCTTTAGATTATTTAGAAGAAGTCGATTTTATTATACCTATATCTGGAATAACATCATCTGATTTTAAAGGAAAATATAAAAAATTTAAAAATAAAATCATTGGAAACAAAGATATTGATCATATAGAGAACAAATTAAAGTTTTATAATAAAATTAAAAATAAATTCTTAACACCTGAGACATTTAAAGTAAAAGATATATATGAAGCATATGAATTAGTTAGTAATGATAATGATCTTGAATATATTATAAAACCGCTTAAAGGATCTGGTGGTTATGGAATAAATATTTTAAATAATGAATCATTAAATCAATTTAACGATAGTAATCAAGAGTACTTAATTCAGGAATATGTTTCTGGAAAAAATATTAGTTCCTCTGTTTTAGCTTCAAAAGATAATTATAAAACAATAATGAATAGTGAAATTTTAATTGAAAATAACTTTGTATATAGTGGAAATATTCTACCTTATGAAAAAAATATAGCTGAATTGACAGATACTTCAGAAGAATTAATAGAATATTTTAAATTAATTGGTTCAAACGGAATAGATTATATCTTAGATGAAAACGGATCATTAAATATAATAGAAATAAATCCTAGAATCCAAGGAACTTATGAACTTTGTGAAGAGGCATTGAAGATTAATATGCTTGAAGCACATATAAAAGCTTGTGAAAATGAAATAATAAATATAGAAATTCCTCAAAATGAATATTTCCTTAAAAAAATAATCTATAGTAAAAATAAAGTCAAAATAAATAATTTAAATATAAAAAATCTTTATGATATTCCTTATCCTGAAGTTATAATTGAAAAAAATCAACCAATAGCTACTATTCTACTAAGAAATAAAAATATTGAAAATTTAAACAAAGATTTGAAAATCACTTATGATAATCTTAAAAGAAACCTAGTAAATGTAGAATAAAAATAAGTGTTCCAATAGTAAGAAGTGCAGTAGATATTACCATAGCTACAGTTGTAAATAAAAAAAGACGAGCTTCCCTATCAGGATCTTTAGTATATTGTTCTAAAGGATTTCTTTTCATTAAATCACCGAAAAATTAAAAAAAATAGTAAAAATAAAAAAGTAAATAGCTATTTAAATTAAACAGCTACATCAGATTCTTCTGAACCTTCTTTTTCATTTTTTTCCATTGTAGATTGTATCATTTTCAATCTAACAAAGTTTTCTCTTTCCATTTCTTGAAGTCTCATATCAATAGACTTAACTGTGTTTTGGAATTTCGGAATCATAATATGTTCTAAAGCATTTACTCTACGTTTTGTAGATTCAATTTCATCAGCAAGCAAGAAAATTGTTTTTTCGATTTCACCTAACTCAATGATTAACTTTAATGATTCTTCGAATTTTTTAGCAGCTTCATCTAATTGTATAGAAGTATCAGTAAATCCATAACCTCTATCTACAAGAGATCTTTCTTCCATTTGAACTTTAGTAACTGGAACAGAAACTCCCATAATACTTCTAGAAGAAATATCTACATCAATGGACTCTTTAACAGATAATGAAGCTTTTTTAACAGCTAAGTCACCCATAGTAATTTGAGCAGCAATTAATGCTTCATTAGCTTCTTTAAGTTTGGATTCAGCTTCTTCACGAACACCTTTAACTCTATCTAAAATATCAAAAAACTCTTTAATTAAAGCATCACGTTTTTCCTTAAGTAAACTGTGACCTTTAACCGCAAGTTTTGTTCTACTTTTAAGGTTAAGTAATTCCATCCGTGTAGGATTGATTCCATCTATAACGTCTTGTGCCATTTTATCCCCTCATAGTATTTAACATGGAGTTAAATACTTAATCTTTAGGAAGATATTCCTCAATAAATTCTTCTTTAACACGCTTAAGTTCTGTTTTAGGTAAGATTTTCAATAAGTCCCAGCCTAAATCTAAAGATTCGAAAATAGTTCTATCTTCATCAACACTTTGAGTTATATATTTATCTTCAAAAGCTTGTGCAAATTTCAAGAAACTTTGATCACGTTCTGTAAGTGCTTCTTCACCAACAACTGCAACTAAATCTCTTAATCCACGACCTTCTGCATAAGCAGAATAAAGTTGGTCAGATACTCCACTATGATCAGCACGTGTTTTACCATCACCAATACCACCACTCATCAAACGAGACAATGATGGGAGTACATCTACAGGAGGGTAAATACCTTTTCTGAAAAGATCCCTACTTAATACAATTTGTCCTTCTGTAATATAACCAGTTAAATCTGGAATAGGGTGAGTAATATCATCCTGAGGCATAACTAATATAGGCATTTGAGTAATAGATCCTTCTTTACCATCAATACGGCCTGCACGTTCATAAATACCTGCAAGATCAGTGTACATGTAACCCGGATAACCTCTTCTTCCAGGAACTTCGTCCCTAGCAGCAGAGATTTCTCTTAAAGCTTCACAATAATTAGTCATATCAGTAAGAATAACTAATACTTGCATATCTAACTCAAAAGCAAAGTATTCAGCAGTAGTTAAAGCCATTTTAGGAGTTAAAATTCTTTCAATAGCTGGATCGTCTGCTAAGTTCATGAAAACAGTTACCTTCTCAAGAGCTCCAGTACGTTCGAAATCTCTCATGAAAAAGTTTGCTTCTTCGTGAGTAATACCCATAGCAGCAAATATAACAGCAAATTCACTGTCATCACCAAGCACTTTTGCTTGTCTTGCAATTTGAGCAGCTAAATCATTATGAGGTAAACCAGATCCTGAGAAAATAGGAAGTTTTTGCCCTCTAACTAAAGTGTTCATTCCATCAATGGTAGAGATACCAGTTTGAATAAATTCTTCAGGGAATTCACGAGAAGCAGGATTCATCGGACTTCCATTAATATCTAATTCTTTATCTGCAATGATTTCTGGACCACCATCAATAGGTTTACCAATACCATTGAAAATTCTTCCAACCATATCACGAGAAACACCAATTTTTGCAGTTTCACCAGTAAATCTAGTTTTAGTAGTTTTAGTGTTTAAATCAATAGTTCCTTCAAAAACCTGAACAACAGCAACATCTTTAGTAACTTCAAGAACTTGTCCACTTCTTTGTTCACCAGTAGGAGTTTGAATCTCTACAATTTCATTGTAGCCTACTCCTTCAACACCTTCAACAACCATTAAAGGACCAGAAACTTCAGAAACAGTAGTGTATTCTCTTGTTTTAATATTTGTATTCATTTTTATGCCTCACTACATTGTTTAACAATATCTGCTTGAATTGAATCGATTTTTGCTTCAAAATCAGCTTCAGGCACATATTTCATTTTACCAATTTCTTCTTTAACAGTTAATTCAACAATATTTTGAATATTAGCTCCTCTTTCAACTGCAGCAAGAGATTCTTTTTGGAATAAAAGAATAGTTTTCAACATTGCATATTGTTTATCTGGAGCACAGTAAGTGTCCACTTCATCAAATGCATTTTGTTGCAAGAAATCTTCTCTTAACATACGTGCAGTTTCTAAAGTTACTTGTTCTGAATCAGGCAAAGCATCAGGTCCAACTAATTGTACAATTTCTTGGAGTTCTGATTCTTTTTGTAATAATACCATAGCTTCATCACGAGTAGCTCTCCAATCAGCAGCTACGTTTTCTTCCCACCAACCTTGAATACTGTTGAGATACAAGGAATAACTTTGTAACCAATCAATTGAAGGGAAATGACGTTTATCTGCAAGAGATGCATCAAGCGCCCAAAATACTTTACAAATACGTAAAGTGTTCTGAGTAACTGGTTCAGATAAATCCCCACCAGGAGGAGATACAGCACCAACAACACTAATTGAAGCTCTTTCAGGATTAGTTCCTAAAGTATTAACTCTTCCAGCTCTTTCATAGAACTGAGCAAGTCTTGAAGCTAAGTATGCAGGATATCCTTCTTCACCAGGCATTTCTTCTAGCCTACCTGAAATTTCCCTCATAGCTTCTGCCCAACGAGAGGTAGAATCTGCCATAAGTGCAACATCGTAACCTTGATCACGATAATATTCTGCAATAGTAATACCTGTATATACACAAGCTTCACGAGCTGCAACAGGCATGTTAGATGTATTAGCAATAAGAACAGTTCTATCCATTAAAGGATTACCTGTTTTAGGATCTTCAAGATAAGGGAACTCAGAAAGTACCTCAGTCATCTCATTTCCACGTTCTCCACAACCAATATAAATAACAATATCAGCATCTGCCCATTTAGCTAATTGTTGCTGAGTAACAGTTTTACCAGACCCGAAAGGACCTGGAATAGCAGCTGTTCCACCTTTAGCAACAGAGAAAAAAGTATCTTGTGCTCTTTGTCCTGTTATTAAAGGAACATCCGGATCTAACTTATCAGTATAAGGACGTCCTTTTTTAACTGGCCATTTTTGGAGCATTTGAATTTTTTCAACACCACTATCAGTTTCAATTTCTGCAATATCATCCAATACTGTGTATTCACCATCAGCAGCTATGCTTTTTATAGTACCTTCAAACATAGGAGGAACTAATATTTTTTGTAAAACAGCAGATGTTTCTTGAACTTCTCCTAAAACATCTCCGCCTTTTACTTTATCTCCTACTTTAGCAATAGCTTTGAAAGTCCATTTCTTTTCTTTATCAACAGAAGGTGCATCTACACCTCTAGCGATGAAATCCCCAGATTCAGCTTTAATAAGTTCTAAAGGCCTTTGAATTCCATCAAAAATAGATCCCATAACTCCAGGACCAAGTTCTACTGATAATGGACCACCAGTACTTTCAACTACTTCACCAGGTTGAATCCCGGCAGTTTCTTCATAAACCTGAATGGTTGCAGTGTCACCTTCAAGCTCAATAATTTCTCCAATAAGCTTGCTGTTTCCCACCTTAACCATTTCAAATATTTGGGCACCTCTCATGCCGTCTGCGACAACAACAGGCCCAGCAATTTTAATAATATTTCCTTTAATAATCATTTAACCATCTCTACCCCAATAACTCGCTTAATGAGATCAGCCATTTGATCAGATGATCCTTCAGAAGATCCATCTTTATCTGGAATCTCAATAATCATTGGTAAAACATTAGAACCTATTTTTTTATTAATATGTTCTCTAATTTCATTAGCAACTTTTTGTGTTATAATAATAATAGAAATTTCATTATCTAAAAAAGTATCAAGAGCATTTTCAGCTTCTTCAGGTGAGTTAACAGCTATGCCTTCTTTAACTCCACCAAGTCTAAATCCAGATACGATATCCATGTCTCCAATTATTCCGACAGAACTCATATTAACATCTCCATAATTTTAGAAGCTGGATAGTTTGCTTCTCTTTTTGCTCTTGCAATAATTTTTAAATTTCTAATTTCTGTTTCTTTTTTACTTACATATCCAATTATAGGACCAATTCCTAATGGTTTCTTAAGAGCTAATGAATTAGCAGATTTTGCTAAATATGAATCTAAAGCTTTCTCAAATACAGATACATTACCTTTTTCAGTATATTCTGCCAATGCATCAGATAAGATATTTGCATATTTAGTACCTTCTAAAGAAGATACAATATTTGATACATCTTGAGATTCCATTAAATCTTTAAGTTTCCATTCTCTTAATTGGTATCCATCACTTAATATATATGAACTAATAGTATTATAATCTAAACCATCTTCTTTAGCCCTAATAATTAATTTAAGATTAGCTATATCAACTTGAGTACCAACATAAGAAAATAATATTTGTTTATTTTCATCTGCAGGAACTTCAGTAGAAGCTAAAAGATTTTTTAAATAATAATTATCTAATGCTGCTTCTAATGGCAAAATCATATTAGTTTCTTCATATTTTGGAAGTGCATCTTCTAAAACAGAACCATATTCAGTTCCATCTAATGCAGTAACAATGCTAGTAATATTATCTGAATCAACTAAAGCTTCTAAATTATCATACATAGATCCAGAAGGTATTAATAAATCTCTAGTTTCATCTGCATTGAAACCAACTTCCTTAGCAATTATTAAAGATTTAATATTATATATATCAGTTTTTTTAGACATTATTTTAAAAGATTTTTTAATCTCTTTTGGAGCAATTCTGTAAATTAAATCATAAGTGTCTGCTAACTGAATATCTAATGCTTTATCAAGTGAATAATTATCCAAGTAAGGAGCATAGTCTGGAAAACCTCTAAGATAGTTAACAACTTCACCTGTGTTGTTAGCATCAACAATCTCTGTAATTTGTTTTTCAGAGAATAATCTTCCTTTTCTAGCTCTTACTTTTGCGATAGGATTAAGATATGGGTAAATATCTAAAATTGGTCGAGTTGTTACAATTACTACAATTGCTCCTACAACCATAATTACGACTATCATAAAAACAATAAAGGTTTCAGGTGTAATACCTATTGTTTCTAATATTGAAGTAATTTCGTCAGCCATAATCTATCCTCCTAACTTTTAAATAAAATATTAGCTACATCATTACGCAATGACTTTTTGAATCTTGATAATCTTGATTCAATAGTATTATTTACTTCTATATCTCCATTTTCGGTTTTCACTATCGCTCCACCAATAGTGTTAATAGATTCCCCTATTTCTAAAGTAGTATCACTAGAAACATCAGAAGCTATAGTACCTAAATGACTCTTAATTTTATCAATATCTCCTTCTTTTACTTGTACAATTAAATTTCCACTGCCAACTTCTACAGCAGCTTCTTTAACCATATTTTTTAAAGCAAGGACATACTCTTCATCGTTAGTAGAAGCTATTTGTTTCAAGTCGTCATAAGCCTTATTAAAAGATGCTTCTATGACTTCCTCTTTAGCTTCTAACTCTGCTCTACGAGCATTCATCTTAGCTTCAGAAATTATTTGCTGATATCTCATATCAGATTGTTTTTTACCACTATCTAATATCTTATTCTTTTCTGCTTCAGCTTTCTTTTCTCCATTAGAAAGAACTGAATTAACTTCAGTCTGAGCAGTTTGAATTTTTTCATCAGCTTTAACCTGGGCTTCAGACATAATGCTAGAAACAATTTTATCTGTGCCAGAGCTCATTTACATAGCCTCCTAACCTAATATTCCGCCGAATACCATGAGTAAGATAGCAATCAAGAACCCGTAAATAGCCTGAGTTTCTGGTAAAGCTGAGAAAATAATACCTCTAGAGAACATTTCATCATCTTCAACAATAGCTCCAACAGAAGAAGCTGCTGCAATACCCTGACCCATACCGGAACCTAATCCTGCAAAACCAATAGAAGCACCTACACCAATAGCTACAATACCTGCAGTTGTGGATAAACCTGCTCCACCACCTAATAAACCTGAAAATACAAGTAATAAGATAGCTATCAAGAACCCGTAAATAGCCTGAGTCTCTGGTAATGCAGAGAAAATAATACCTTTAGAAAACATTTCACTGTCTTCTGCAACAGCACCTACACTTCCTGCAGCTGCCATACCCTGACCTAAACCTGAACCTAGGCCAGCAAAACCAATTGCTACTCCAGCACCAATAGCTGCTAAAGCAGTACCTAAAGCAATTTCTACCATAAATAATTCTCCTTAAATTTATTATAATATATTATTTTTATTTAATTAATTTGAAAAATTTTAATCATTTAATTTTGTGAAAGATCTTTTTGATTTAAAAGCTTGAAATTTATTTTTTCCACTCATATAGAATTGTGAAAAGAACTCAACATAATGTAAACGCAAGGAATTAACAAATGCACCTAATACTTGGAAAAGGAAATTTATAATATGTCCACCAATAAATACAACAATAGCTAAAATGAAACCAACGAAAGGAATCATATCTCCAACCATTTGAGTTAAAATATTTACGGTCATAGCAATACCTCCAGTAGCTAAACAAAGAGCTAAAAGACGAGCATATGATAAAATATCACCCATATATGAAAATATATCCATAATTCCATAGGCACCATTAGCATAAATTAGTAGTCCTATGCTGATGAGAATCAGTATTCCACCAATAGCCATTCCAATCATTCCAATAGATGGTAATAAAAAGCCTAATGCAAGTGCAATAATACCTGCTTCGAAAACAAACCATACAATTTGAGATCCAAGAGCATCTTTTATATTATCATATCTTAAGTTATTGATAGCACCAATAACAAATCCAAGATTAGTATAAATAATACCAATTGCAATTGCAATAACAAGTATTACTTCTGGATGTACAAATGCTTCAATAGCTGGAATAACAGTAGGTAATCTAAATCCTAATAGTCTTTCTGGTAAATCTCCAAGGAAACCATTAGTTAAAAGCCCTAGAATAATAGCCCATATACCACAGGCAATAAGAATATATCCAAAAGATTTCATTGATTCACTAATTTTTCCCATTCCTTTAATTAATACAACTCCGATTAATGAAACGATAGCACCATAAACAGCATCTGTTAAACAATAACCAAAGAAGAAAGGGAACATAATAGCAACAAAAATAGTCGGATCAATACCATTATACCTTACAGGAGCATACATTCCTACAAGCACTTCATAAGGTTTTGCATATCCTTTATTATTTTGAAGAACTGGAACTTCTTCATCATCTTTTCCAATATCTTCAACTTCAAAGATACAATGTCCTTCTGAAGTTTTTTCAACAATTTCTTTTAATTTATCCAAATCTTTAAGTGGAACCCACGCTTCAAGCATTTTAGTTTTACGGGTTTCAGCGAATGTAGAGAAAATCTCATTTTTCTCTTTTTCATTTTCCAATAATTCTTTTAAGATTAAAATTTCATCATCCCATTCTTTAGCTACAGCTTTTAACTCACTTTTAGCTTGTGAACGTTCAGTTTCAATAGATTTTAATCTAGAATCAGCATTAGAAATAATTTGATTAGGATTACCTTCCACATTACCTATATCAAATTTTTCAAATTCATATGCACGGAGTTTTGAATAAATATCATCTTTATACTCTTTTAAAGTTAAAACAACAATAGTTACAGTTTCTTTATCATCGTTAGGAACTTCAAAAATAGTTAATTCATCAGTCAATTTACTTAATTCATTTTTTATTTCTGAGGCAGACTCAACATTAATCCTTCCAACAATTGTAGAAGTGTACTTAGAATCTTTTAAAAGAGCTAAATTCATGTCAAAATTAATAAGTCTATTAGCTAAACTTTTATTAGATTGTAGTTCACTTGTTTCAGCGTCGAGAGCAGAAAATTTCTCCTCAATTACATGAGTTTTAGCTTCAACTTGACTAAGCGTTTTTTCAGCTTTTTCAATTAAAGTTTCAGTACTCATATCTTCAACTTTTATTGGAACAGGAATTTCAGGTTTTATAAAACCCATAATCATGTCTTTTATACTAGTATCTTCAGATAATGAAGATCCTAATAATTCAGACAATCCTGTAGTTTTCATTAAAAGTGAAGACACTCTTCCAGTTAAAGGATGAGTTTTAGAGGGATTTAAAGATTCCGCTAATTCAGGATCTTGCTGAATACGATCAGAAATATCACTGATTTGTACAATTCCTTCTTCGTGAAGTGCATTCACGGTTTTGGAAGAATACTCATCAAGTGTTATAATCTTAATTTTACGCATTCTCGCTGTCTTGAACATATATTCTCACACTACAAAATATTTTTAACTATGAAGGAAGCAGCTTCATCAACATTAGCCATGGATTTATCTTTTAAAAGAGCAACATTGCCCTTTGCATCTGTTGATATAGAATTAGCTTCTTTCTTTGCTTTGTCTTCTGCATCAAAAACAGTATTTTTCGCTTCTTCATTAGCTGAATCTGTGGCTTCTTGAATCATTTCTTCGGCCTTTACTTTTGATTCGTCTATCATATCTTTAGATTTAACGTCAGAATCAAGAATAAGTTGATCAGCATCAGTTTCAGCTTTCTTTATCATTGCGATAGCTTCTGATATCTCTGCCATAATTAATCACCATGGTGAAATAATTTTTATTTAGTATAATATATATCTTTTACTATTTGATTTTTGGAATAAGTATCAATAAATGAAGATAAAAGAAAAAGAACTTTGAAAAAGAATAAAAAAATATCAATGTTTGTTTAAAAAAAAATTAAAAAAATAGAATATTATATACTACCTATAAAAGAATCCTAAAAGAAAACTAGGTAATTTTTTCATGTAAGCAAGGGCAGAAATTAATATTATTATTACACCAATAGCTATAAAATATAAATTATAAGGAATGCTTAAAAAAATACTTCCAGTTACACAAACAACTAAACCTTCTATAAATAAAACAGCTTTATTCCATTGAGGCTTATATAAAATTAAAGGATAAGCAATTCCAATTAGAATAACTATAATAGAAGTAGAAATTATTTCTGAATTTAAATTTTGGCTTGAAACAAGTGGATAAACCCCTGCATAAATCACTAAAAAAACAATAAGAATAGTAAAAACTTTTTTTAATACACCAACTTTAATCATTTATTGACCTCATATGATAATTATTTTAAAAATATATAAATTATATTATTTTGAATTTAAAATCATGTCCACATCATCAAATTCTAATTTTTTTCCATCTTTATCTTTTGTTTCCGTTGTAATTAAAATATACTCTGATTTTTTTATGAAGTTATAAGCAAAATATACAAGATTAAACAAAATAGCAGGGTAAAACATTATTAAAGCTATAATAATAAAGACTAAATGCATATACATATTTCCATAAGCTCTTTTTTTAAGCAATACAAAATTATCATCTCTAGAATTTATTTTATATCCATTATTGCCTAATTTAATAGCTAAATCTTCAATTTCATCAAAGTCTTTTCCATAAATTATTTTTAGCCCCATAATTTCACTGCTTTGGAATGTTTTTTGAATTTGCAATTTCAAAATTAAAATTGTATTCTTTTTTCTTATTATGTTCTGTTAAAATAAAAATTGAATTTAAAGAAATAATATCTTCTTCTACATTAATTATAATATCTATATTAAAAATATTTTTTAAAATTAGTTTTTTAACATTGAAAACATTTGATGCATTATTTATTTCTAAAAATAAAGGAATTCCTTCATTATTAAAAACTAAATTAAAATTATCATCTAATTCAATTTCTTTTCCCCTATTAGAATCATTGGAAATGACAACTGTAAGTAAATCTTCCCTAAAAGAATAATTTGAGGTAATTTTAAATTCATTTTTCATTTTAAAAAATACCTAAATATATTTAACTAATTCATCTGGAGATTTTCTTGGAGTTCCTCTTGGTTCGGCATTAGGATATCCTAAAGGAGTAAATAATAAAGGTTCATAATCTTCATCTAAATTTAATAATTCACGAGCTACATCAGGTTTAAAAGCTCCTATATAACAGGTTCCAAGTCCAAGAGCTGTAGCTTCAAGAATCATATGATCCATTACAATAGTTCCATCAATATCTGCAATATTTTTACCATCATATTTTCTTACCCAAGCATCTTTAGCTTTAACTGCAAGTCCTAAAATAATTGGAGCTTCACTAAACCAAGGTGAAGGATACATTTCTTCTAGTTTTTCTTTATTTTTTTCTGTATCTATAACAAAAATTTTGAATGCTTGAAAATTAACACCAGTAGGTGCAGATATTCCTGCTTCTATAACTTTATCTAGTTTTTCTTTTTCAA
>JAJDHW010000015.1 GCA_030266405.1 Methanobrevibacter sp. OttesenSCG-928-I08 | reverse complement strand
ATATAAATTATATTACATTTATCCTCATTAGGAGATTAAAAAATGTCAGAAGAAATTGACTTGATTATTGAAAGAATGGAAAGAGACAATATAAAATTTGTCAGATTACAAATTGTAGACATACATGGATTTTCAAAAAACATAGCTATACCATTTAAAGCTGAAGATATAGAAGACTTATTTTCAGAAGGAATGTTATTTGATGGATCATCCATTGATGGATTTGTAGAAATTAATGAAAGTGATTTAATATTAAAACCAGATATAAATACTTATTCTAAATTATCTTGGAGACCTGAAGAATCTGCTGTTTGTAGATTTATCTGTGATGTATGGACTACAGAAGGCAAACCCTTCGAAGGAGATCCTAGAGGAGTTTTGAAAAAATCATTATCTAAAATCAAAGACAAAGGTTATAGTTATAATATAGGACCAGAACCAGAATTTTTTATTGTTGATGTTGATGAAGAAGGATATCCTTTACCTTATGATAATGCAAGTTATTTTGATGTAGAGCCAAAAGACAAAGGTCCTGATTTTAGAAGAGAAATAGCTTTAAATCTTGAAGAATTAGGATTTGAAGTTGAAGCAAGCCATCACGAAGTAGGTCCTGGGCAAAATGAAATTGCATTTAAATTTGATGATGCATTAAAAACTGCTGATGCAGTAATAACATTTAAACAAGCAATTAAAGCTATTGTAAGTAATATGGCTGCTTTTGATGAAATGGATTATACTGTTACTTTTATGCCTAAACCATTCTTTGGAGTAAATGGTAGTGGAATGCATTGTCATCAAAGTTTATTTAAAAATGGTGAAAATTTATTCTCTGATGAAAATTCTGAAACTGGATTATCTCAAGAAGCAATGTATTTCATGGGAGGATTATTAAAACATGCACCTGCATTAACTGCAATTACAAATCCTACTGTAAATTCATATAAACGTTTAGTTCCAGGATATGAAGCTCCGGTATATAGAGCATATGGTCTTAAAAATAGATCTGCTTTAATAAGAGTTCCTGCAGCACGTGGAAAATCAACTCGTATAGAATATAGAGCTCCAGATCCATCTTGTAATCCTTATTTAGCTTTTGCAGCTATGCTTGAAGCAGGTTTAGATGGATTAAAAAATAAAATAGATCCAGGTGAACCTACAGAAATAAACATATATGAGTTAAATGAAGAAGAAAGAGAAAAACACGGAATTAAAGTTTTACCTTCCAGTTTATGGGAAGCATACCATACACTTGAGACAAATCAAGTTATGTTAGATGCCCTTGGAGAACATATTAGTAAAAAATTCTTAGAATTTAAATATGCAGAATGGGACGAATACCGTGTGCAAGTCTTCGGATATGAACAGAAAAAATACTTAGATTTATAATCTATTATAAAAAACATACGATATTAAAAAATATGAGTTGTCTTAATGTCAGATTCAGAACCTAGAATGATTGAAATATTAAGAATATTAAATGAACAGGAAAATCCTACTGGATCAAAATTAATAGCTGAAGAGCTAAAAAATAGAGGATTCAATTTAGGAGAGAGAGCCGTTCGATATCATATGCAAATTTTAGATGAAAAAGGTTATACTGAAAAGATGGGTTATTCTGGGCGTAAAATAACTGAACTTGGTAAAGATGTTTTAGAAAAAGGACTTATTTACAATCAAGTTGATTTTGCTTTTTCCAAATTTGAAGAAATGATTTATTTATGTGATTTTGATTATTTATCAAAAAAAGGCAAAGTTGTAGTTAATACTTCAAACATATATGAAAAAAAAGCTTATGAAGTTATAAAAAAGGTATTTGATGCTGGAATTTGTGTTAGTCCCTATGTAAATACAAAAAAATCTAGTAGAAGCAATAGCTATCAAATGAAAACTATATGTGGAACTACAATTGATGGAATTTTACTAAATAATGGAATTCCTTCAATACCATTATATGGAGGCCTTTTAGAAATAGAAGACAATATTCCTACAAAATTTAGTGAATTAATTTCATATAAAAAAACATCAATAGCCCCTCTTGATGCGTTTATAGATAAAGATATGACTTCTGTTTTAAGTATTCTTGAAACAGGCACTGGATCTATACCTGCTAATTTTAGAGTTATCCCAAGTGATGCTAGAGATAAAACTATTAATATAATTAATAAACTAAAAAATATTGGAATAAATGGAATTTTAGATATAGGAGAATCTGGAGAAAATATTTTAGGAATACCAGTAACCGAAGGCATGACAGGTTTAGCTATTGCTGGAGGAATAACTCCTTTTTGTGCTGCTAAAGAGATGGATTATAATGTTGATATAAAAATTGGTGAAGATTTTGAAGAATTTGAAAATATGAAACCAATTACTAAAAATAAAAATTCTATATTAAAAGCTCCAACAAATCATACTTCATCAAAAATACCATTTTTACTTTCAAAATCTTGGAATTTAATAGAAAAAACTGATTTTAATATTGAAAATAAAGAAGGATCAATAATAACAAATGTATCTTATGTAGATAAAAAGGATATAGATAAATCACTGGATTTAATGAAAAATGTATATAAAAAATCACCAGAACATATAAATCCTTTTTATAAGATTATTGAATCTGAAAATGATGATAAAATAGGAATAGCTACTATTTGTAGTTTATCAATTGATGGAATATTAATTAATAATGGACTTATATGTAGACCAAAATATGGAGGTCTTTTAGAGCTAGGTGATTCCCCATTATTCATTGAATTAATTTCATATAGTGGTTCTTCAATTGATCCGCATAAAATATTTATTTCTAAAAATATGACTTCAATATTTAATGAATACACACATCCTAGTAGAATTTTAGCGTCTGTTAAAGAAATACCTTTTATAGCTAAAGATGAAAGTGAAAAATTACTAGACGAACTTAAAAAGATTGGATTTTCAATCTATAAAATAGGTAAACCTAGAGAATTAATATATAATTCAAAAATAAACAATTATAATTTTGGTATTGTTGCAGGTAGTGGTTTAAATACAATAGCTTCACTTAAAGAAGCAAATATAAATGTTGAAGTTAAAGCAATTGAAAAAATAATGTCTTTTGAAGATATGGACCATTTATAAAAAGATTTCATTGTTTATCTTAAAAAAACAATTTTTAAATTTTATTTTTCTTTAATTAAATTGCAAAAATAGTTATTTAAATGTAAGTAATTTATAATACTATCTATATAATAGATCATTTCTACAATATAATAATAGTAATATTAAATTTTTAATGAAAATTAAAAGTATATCTATATATATTTAGATTATTGTAACAAGAACTTCTTCTCCATTTTTAGGAAAATGATGAAATTCTATTAAATCATCTTTAATTTCATTAACATCTATTTCAATAGTTGGATGTGATGAATCATTTTCTAAATTTATAAGCATTTTAAATCCAGGTTTTCCAAAATATTCTGAAAAATCCATATTTAATATTTCTCCTTCTGCAAAAATACGGTTATAAGATATTTCTAAATTATCATGTATTTTTACATTTTCTTTTAAATATTCTACTGCTTCATCATTTGTTAAATTTAGTGATTTAATTCCCATTTAATCATACCACCTAATCTATATTAAATTAGATTTTTAAGACTTGATTTCAACAACGACTTCTTCATCATCTTCATGAATATGTCTAAATTCTAATAAATCATCTTTAATTTCATCAAAATCAATAGTGACATTTTGAGATAAAACTTCCCCATTTAGATGTAAATCTACTCTAAAACCTTCTCCAGAAACTTCATCTTCAGGAATAAGGTTTAAAACTTCACCTGGAGCAAAAATACGATTATAAGATATTTCTAATATATCGTAAACTTTAACATTATTTCTAATATAATCAATAGCTTCATCAAATGTTAATTCAATTTCTTTTACCAAATTATCACCTAAAAAAAAATAAAAAAATAGGAATTATAAATTCCTATATTCTCTTATAGAAGTATATTCATCGTCGTGTTCACCATATTCGCCGAGTTTATCTCTGTTAGCAATAGCATCTAAGTAAAGGGAACCTTTACCATTTAATCCTATATCTCCAGTATATTTAATAAATTTACCTTCAAAGGATTTGCCATCAATTTCGGGATTGGTAACAACTTCATCTAAGACGAAACCTTCAAGTAACCTTCCTAGTTTACCATGGACAACAATGTTACCATTTTTCATCTGACCACCAGGCCAACGGTTAACATCACCATGAATTTCAATGAGGCCTTTAGCCATGTGAATACCAGCGAGAATATCACAATTACCTAAAACAGTGATTTTTCCTCCGCTTAAACATTCACCACATTGTTTTCCAGCATTACCACGGACAAGAATTTCTCCACCAGTCATTCCTCTCCATTCACCCATGTAAGATGCACCACAGAATTCTTTAGTGTTTCCACTAATTTCTAAATATCCTCCAGCCATCTCTCTTCCAGCAAAAGTTTCAACATTACCATTGACAAATATTTTTCCACCAGTCATTTCAGCGCCTACGTGAATATCTGCATCACCATTACAAATGATTTCTCCACCAGACATTTTACAACCGATATATTTAACTCTGCCCATATCTCCATTTAAGATCATTTTAACATCATCAGGAGATTCTGCTTCTCCTTCGATTTCAATATCAAAATAATCAGTTAAAGGAAATCTAGAATTTCCTATTGGAACTCCGTAATTATCAAAATCTGCCTTTTCCCATGTATATATATCATCAGGCCTTAGTTCATCAAATTCTAAAGCAATAGCAGAAGTTTTTTTCTGATTAAAAGTTATTGTTTTCATATTAAATACCCCTATTTACTTGCTTGAACATCTACTCTAATAGGATCGGACAAGTAGTGGTCATGTACTGGGTAATTTTCCCATTTGACAGAATAATATTGGTTAAAGAATGGCATAATACCATCGATAACAGCTTGTTCTTCTTTTTCTAAGCCCATTACATTAGTCCAAATAGTTCTACTCTTTTTAACTTGAACGATTTCTTTATCTTTTACTAAGATTTTACCATCTTTAATTGTATAATCTGTAAGAGAGAAACCTTTTTCAATAGCTTCATATTCTTTAGATGGATCAATTTCATTAGGTTTAATATCATAAACAGCAATATCTGCATTGTATCCAGGAGTAAGAGCACCTCTATCTTCAAAACCATAGATTTTTGCAGGAGCAGCTCTTGAAATAATAGCTATGTCATTGAAATCATATTCTCTATCAATTGTTGGTAGAGTTGTTCTACTATTTACCCATTTATGAACTTCACCATTTTCAATCATTTCCATTCTTCTAGTATTACTCATTAACCAAGACATAATTCTAGGATATCTTTGGAAAGGACCTGCATTTGGATGGTCAGTAGTTAAACATACTTTCCATGGATCATCGATATGTAAGAATAATTCAAGACCAATAGCCCATTGTAATGTATTAACTGGACTTTTTGCGGAATAAATAACAGGAATGATTCCAGCAGCTGTTTCAAATTCAATATCTTTATTAACCCATTTTAAACCAGATAATTTATAAAGATCATATTCCATTGGAGCATCAGCAGTCATAGTTGTAGTTTCATCAAGAGTTACTTGACCAACATCACAAGTTACATGATCAGTACTATTAATATATTTTGCAATTTCTTCAGCACCAGATGAAGCATCCTTCCAGCTATTACCTTGATAAGCATGGAATTGAAGGTGACAGCAATGAATAGTTTGATCTCTTACACCAGCATTCTTTTTAACATCTTTAATAGAATCTAAAGTTTCAAGAGTAGTTGGTACATTACCTGGGTGACCTAAGTCGTTAGGGTGAATGTGAATAGAATGTGGAAGTCCTAATTTTTCATTAGCTTTAGCTAAAGCTTTAACAACTTCTCTAGAAGTTACATCAAAGTAAGGTGGTTTATCATCAAAACCATGTACATTTTTACCCCATCCCCAAGCTTCACTACCACAAGGATTTACAATTTTAACACCGTAACCTTTTGTTATTTTAAGCCAAGATGAAATAAATGCTGCAAGTTCATCAATTTTATTTTCTTTTGCAAATTCAAATACGAACCAATTATTACCAAATAAAGGTAAAGCAGGCACATCAATATTTGGAATAGCACAAATTTCTTCGTGAGTGTGTTTTCCTTCAAGAGGAGGCATAGCTGCTTCTACAACAGTTCCATAACCCATTCTTGAATATCTATAACCAGTAGCAGGACAGCTAGGTATAGAAAATCCAGATTCTCCTCTAATTACACTAGTTTTCTGAGTAGCGCCTCTTCTTGAGTCTTCAGGACGGTACATCCTACCAACTACTAATTTAGGCCCTGCAATATGAGCATGAGGGTCAATACCAGCAGGCATTACTAATTTATCAGTTACATCAAGAACTTTAGCATCATCTGAAACTTGTTCTACAATTTTACCATCTTTAAACATTACATCCTTTTTTTCGCCTTTAACATTATTTGTTGGGTCAAAGACAATACCATTTTTAAGTATATATTCCATTAAAATTACCCCCTCTATAATGCAGCAGGATTTGGAACATATTTAGGAGCAACGTTAGGTTCTTCCCTAAGTTTCATTACTCTTTCTTTAAGTTCACGTATAATCCATTCGTCATCACGACAAGTTTCTGGTTTGTCAATAGCTTTTTTCATATAAATAGGTACACCATCCATACGATAGCTAGTTCCACCACATTCTACACCAATGAATGAACCAGGTAATACAACATCTGCAATTTCAGTACTTGGTCCCCAGTGAATATCAACTTGTATAACAGGTATTTTAGCTAAATGTTGGACAGCTCCATTTGGATAATGAGCTCCAGGATCAGCTGCAACTACCATAAATACATCACATTCTCCTCTAGTTAATAAATCAATAGTGTTTGTTTCACCTGAAAGGAATCTAGGATATCCTCTACAGTAATCAACACCTAATGGGAATCCAGATTCAAATGCCATGAAAATATTAAATCCATTAACGTTGAAGTGTCCTCTCATTGGAGTAAGACCCCATTTAGTGAATTTATTTAAGTCGATAATCATTTTAATAGCTATATCAATACTTCTTTGTTTAGATAATGTATGTGTTAATCCTAATCCAAAGAAAAGGGTACCGAATTCTGCATTTTTCATTGCTTCAGCTAATTCATAAATATCTTCTCTAGGAATACCTGAGATAACATCTTGGTAAAGTTCTTTACCTTTTAAAACAGCCCTAATAGCATTGTAAAATCCATAATCTCCATTTTGTTCGAATCCTACCCATAAATCAGATACTTTAGCTGTATCTGTAAATTTAGGATCCATGGTTACAACAGTTCTATCAAATCTACCTCTTGTTCTAAAGTATCCACGACAGAACACAGAGTATCTTGCTAAATGTCTTGGGTGTGAGTTCATTGGATTACTTCCAGAGAAAACACACATGTCTGCTCTACTTTGAACTTCCCCTAAAGTTTGAACAGGATATCCTGCATTTTGTACAGCAAGTAAACTTGGTCCGTGACAAATTGTAGCTTGATTATCTAAAACTGCCCCAATATATTCTCCTAAAGCTACACCTTCTTTCATACATTCTATAGAAGTTTCTGACCATCCATAGAAAATTGGTCTAATAGAATTAGCTATATATTCAGCAGCTTTATCAAGAGCTGTGTCCCAATCTACTTCTTTAAGTTCTCCATCATCATCTCTAACCATAGGAACTAATAATCTTTGATCTAAATCTTCCATGATTTTACTTGCACCTAATCTGCAAGCATGCCTAACAGCAACAACATGGCCATCTTTAACTAAATAATCCAAATCATCACAATTACAACCACAAAATGCACAAGTACAATTTTCTACAATATGATCATAATCAGTAATTGGTGCTTCATAAGCCATTTTTTAGTCCTCCTGTTCTTTTCTTTTGAAAACAGGTAATTCACCGAGAGACGGCATATTTTCTAAAACTTCATCGTCGTCTTCATCTACCCATTTTTTATAATTTTTTCTCATTAAATCTGCCATTAATAAAACTTTCTTATCAGTTTTTTCAACAGTACAATGAATTCCTTTATATGTAGGGTCAATACAACAATAAGTTTCAGCACTAACAACAGTATTTGCCCATGGGCCTTTACAAATAAAGACTTGTCCTTCGTGAGGTGCATCTCTTGAAGCTGCTGCACTTACAACAACTTCTCCCCAGTCAGTTTTTACAAGTACAGTATCCCAGTTATTAACACCTAATTTTTCCATATCTCTTGGATCCATATAACATGTTCCAGAAGCGTTTTTATATTCTTCTTTTAAAGTGGATCCTCTTTTTTTACATGCTCCTTGATAAATATCAGAACCAGTATTTAACATACATTTGAGTACATCTACACTGCCTTCTTTATTTATTTTAACATCAGGAACAACAGGCTTTTCTAAATATGTATTTGCATAATGCATAATAATCACCTATTCTACCCATATAGCGTCGCAGGGACAAAACATTTGACAGGTCCCGCACTTTTTACATTTATCTGCACAGAAGATTTTTACAAACCCATTTTCTATCATTGTAACTACTTCTTCAGTTTTAGAACCATTACCCCCAGCATTTTCTGGGCTTATTTCTGCGTTAACTGGACATGAAATTACACAAACCCCACATCCTAAACAGTTATCTTGATTAACTTTAAGTTCCATAACATCACCTTAATTTTTCAAAGCTTCTAAAGCTTCAATCCAAGTTTTAGAATTAGTAGGAGTATAATCAACATTTGTGATTTTTACAGTAATAGCATCATTAGGACATGTTTTTTCACATGCTCCACAGCGTATACAATACTCATCTCTTTTAATAACATTGTCTACTTTTACAGGTCCTTTTAAGCTAGGGATAGTTAATGCATCACATGGACATACATCAGCACATGCACCACAAGTTTGACATTTGTTTTGATCTACATCTAAAGATCCTTTAAATGGTTTCTTATGTTTAGCTGCATCTGTAGGACATACTCCTTCACACCAACCACATTTTACACAAAGTTCTTGGTCGATAATTGCACTACCAGTAACTACTGCATCTTCAGGATTTATATCATAGTCCCCATAAGAACAAATTCTACATACTGCTTTAATTGCATCTGTAGGACATGATTTTTTACATACAAGACAATAAACACATTTATCTTTGTCAATAACTATAGATTCTTCACCAGTTACAGAATCAACTTCTATAGCTTCTGCAGGACACATCTCTTTACAAATTCCACAGTAGATACAATCATCTTCATTGACTTCTATTTCACCACTTACTAAATCAGCACGATTTGGTAATTTTCTTTCAACAGTAATAGCATCTCTAGGACATGCTGTTTGACATTTTTGACAATAAATACATTCATCATCATCAATTTCAGCAAATGAAATAAAGTGAGGATATGAATCAATATTTGCAATAGGAACTCCATTAATAGTAAGTTCTAATGCATCTGCTGGACATAATCCACTACACATACCACAGAGAACACATTTGTGTTCATCGATAGTTAATTTAGCCTTATCAAAACCTTTATGTATATTTTGAGGTAATTTATCGTGTCCGCTAAAAGTTGTATTGATTTTATTACGAGAAATAGCTCCTATTTCTTCTAATTCAATCGCACTTACTGGACAAGTGGACTCACAAATCCCACATCCAATACAGACATGATTTTTAAAAGACAAATTTCTAATCTCTTCTGCTGATCTTTCTATGTTAAAGTCTTTGTCTTTAACTTCTTTCACATTTTTGATCATTTTAAATCTCCAAAATTTTGATAGAATTAGTTGGGCATTCATTTTCACATGTTTGACAGCCACAACAATGTCTGGAGGTTATTTGAGCCTTTAATGAATCTAATTTAATACATTTCATAAAGCACAAATCTACACATAATCCACAACCAATACATGAATCTTCAACAATTGTTTCATATTCATTTTTTTTACAAATATTTACAATTTTTCGAATCTGTTCTGGGTTTTGAATGATTGCCTGAGTCATTTTTAAAAAATCCTTAGGTTCTAAATCAGTAATAGTCTTAGCAACATCAATTGAGTTCCAAGAAAGGTTTCTTCCATTAAGATAATGTGAAACAGTTGATCTATCAATATCAAGCTCATCTGCTATTTTTTGCTGATTTTGACCTTGTTCTTTTAACTTAACTGCAGTCAAATATTTCAACCCAGAGGCAATATGTTTCGGCATTTCATCCACCATGTGTATTGATTACACTTTTGTTTCTTATTAATATAAAATTGCCTACTAGAAACAAGACAAAAGACTTATATATGATTGTGTAGTAATTACACAAAACAAAATGTAAATATTTGCATGACGGGGAT
Source organism: Methanobrevibacter sp. OttesenSCG-928-I08 (assembly GCA_030266405.1). Classification (GTDB taxonomy): domain Archaea; phylum Methanobacteriota; class Methanobacteria; order Methanobacteriales; family Methanobacteriaceae; genus JAHKLT01. Next base: position 7,785 of record JAJDHW010000015.1, on the reverse strand, counting down.
TAAATGTTAAAAAAGTAAATAAAAATGAATTAAAATTAAAAATCAAGAAAAAATAAAAAGTTTTAAATAGAAAAATAAATATAGAATTATATAATTGTAAAATAAAGAAAATAAAAAAATTCTAAAAACTATAAAAAATTCCTTAAAAAAATCAAAAATTTCTTTAGATTTACCGAAAATAATAAAAAAAATATAATGATGTGTAGTATATACACAATTATATAAAAATAGAGGTTTTATTATGAAAATTATTTCAATTGTAGGAAACAAGAATAGTGGAAAAACATCACTCAGTATAAAAATAATTAAAGAGTTGAAAAGCAGAGGATATAAAGTAGCTACTATCAAAGATTCTCACCATAAAATGGAAATGGATAAAGAAAATACAGATACATGGAGACATAAAGAAGCAGGATCTGAAATAGTTGTAGGGATAGGTGAAACTACTTTCTTTAATATAAGAGAAAGATTATCTCTTGAGAGGATGCTTTTTTTAATAAAATTAATTGATGAACCTGATTTTGTTGTAATAGAAGGGTTTAAAAAATACAATTATGCTAAAATAGCTACAACCGAAGATGTAGTTGATGATTATACTATAGAATTAGTTGATTCTTTTAATATTACTGATGATGAAATAAAAACTCTTGCAAATAAAATTGAAACAAATAGCTATGATATAACTGACACATTATTTATTAATGATTGTGGTTTTAATGATGGAGATTCCATAGCTAAAGGAATAATAAATAATGAAATTAATTCTGATAATTTAGATAATGTAAATGTAAGTTTATCTATTGATGGAAAAGTCATAGGATTAAACAAATTTGTAAGCAATTTTATGGAAGAGAGTATTGTTGGAATGTTAAAATCTCTTAAAACTTCAGAATATGGAGTTGAAAAAGAAGAAAAAATTGAAATAATAATTAAAAGGAAATAAAATGAGCAATTTTAAAACAAAAGATAAATACGACAGACCAATAATCTCTCTTCGAATATCTATTACTAATCGTTGTAATGTGAATTGTCTATACTGTCATCATGATGGAATGTTACCTTCTTCAAAAGAAATGACTTCTGATGAGATATACACAATATGTAAAATAGCTAAAGAGATAGGTGTTAGTAAAATTAGACTCTCTGGAGGAGAACCTCTAATTAGACAGGATATTGTTGATATTGTTAAAAAAATAGCAAGTTTAAACTTTAAGGATATCTCAATTACAACAAATGGAACTTTACTTAGCAAATATGCAAAACCACTTAAAGAAGCAGGACTTGATCGTATAAATGTAAGCTTAGATAGTTTAAATCCTGAAACATATAAAAAAATTACCCAAAAAGATTATCTTAAAAATGCAAAAGAAGGAATTATCGAAGCTACTAATGTAGGACTGTATCCTGTTAAAATAAACATGGTATTAATGAAAGGAATCAATGAAAATGAAGTTCAAGACATGTTTAGATTTTCAAAAGAACATAATATAATTTTACAACTAATAGAACTCATGAAAAGTGAAAACTGTGAGGATAATCAATTTAGTGAAGAATATCATTATGATGTTGGAAAATTAGAAAAAACACTTGCAGAACAAGCAGATGATGTTAAAACTCGTGATTTCATGCAAGATAGGAAGAAGTACTTTATTAATGGTGGAGAACTAGAAGTTGTACGTCCAATGGATAATACTCGTTTTTGTGAAAACTGTACACGTCTTAGAATAACTCCAGAAGGTAAAATAAAACCATGTTTACTTAGAAATGATAATTTAGTTGAATTAGTTAAATATATAAGAGAAGGTTCAACTGAAGAAGAATTAAAAAACTTATTTTTAGAAGGAATTAATAAACGAGAACCATTTAATACAGATTAAAAAAAACTAATTTTAAATTTATTTAAAAAAAAAGAAAAAGAAATAAAACAAATGTTTTATTTCAATTATTTATTCCCTCTATCAGGGAATTGAGTAAATGGTATAGGAGTATCATCTTCAATACCACTCACATATCCAAATGTGTTTTTAACCTTATTATTGACTGTTGCAAATATTTTAGCTACAGGAATTTCAGAAGGACAAACTTCCTCACACTGTCCACAATTTGTACATGCATCGACCATATGGACCATACGAGTTAAATGGAAAAATGGTGCAGCAGGAGTGTACCCACCAGGAACCCATTCAGGACCTTCAGTTTCAAGACAACAATCATCACAATAACAGAGAGGACATGCTTCACGACAACCGTAACATTTCATACATCTAGATAAATCTTCTCTGTATTCATTGAATACTTCAATAATATCTCCAGTTGTACCTTCGAAATCAGCTGCTTCTTGTTTTTTAGAATTTTTAAGCATTACTGTATTGACTTTGTCTCTTATTTCAATTCCTTTTTCTAATGGTTCTTCAACATTAATAATGTTTGCATTAATAACTTCAGTTAAGTAGTCTGCACCTTTATCAGAAAATACTTCTACAAAAGTAGCTTTACCTTGTAATGGGCCAATAACCCCCCAATTACCTAAAGCTAAATCAGCATTAGATGGTATTTTCATGTCACATCTTTGACAATTAGGTCTTCTACCCATACCTTCTTCTTCAAGATTTTCAATACTGAGTCCTTTTTCTTCACCATCCTCTGTTTCCATTATAAGATTACCTTTTGATATTTCCTCTTTAACTACTTTAGCAGGATCGAGTCCATATTCATTTTTAATCATTTTCATAGTAGGGATAGGTGATAAAGTTCCACCACAGTTTACACCAACCATGAAAACATTATCTTCAATGATTTTACCTTTTTTCATTAATTCTCTTATGGTTTTTGCATCACAAGGTTTACATGTAACAGCTATTTTCATATCACGAGCACCATCTAAGTACTTTGAAATAAATTTAGCCATATTTAATGTACCACAGTGAATAGATCCTGCAGATTTAATTACATCTTCAGGTTTTGTTATGAGAACTGGTTTTGCATCATATAAATCAGCAGCTTCTTCAACAGCTACAACCGCATCAACGAAACCTTTTTCTAATAAAAATTTCAAAATGGAGGTGACAACGCCACCATATTCACCTTTGCTTGCAATTTCATCATTAGCAGAGTATGCATAATACATATCATCAATTTTTACTGCCATTTTATCTACTCCATTTTCTCTACTTTAATTGCACAAGCTTTTAATTCAACCATTTTAGACTTAGGATCCATTGAATCAGAATTAGTTAACATGTTTGCAGCACATTCTGAAAAGTGCATTGGAATATTAACAATTCCTTCTTTAATGTCATCAGTAACTCTAGCAGGAATTTCAATTTCTCCTCTTCTAGATGATGCTTTGACAATTTCCTTATCTAAAATATTTAACTTATCTGCATCTTTAGTATTAATTTCAATAAATCCAGTTTTAACCTCATTATCCAAAGTTTTACATCTTCTAGTCATAGCTGCGTGATAATGGAACAAAATACGTGTTGTAGTTAATAATAAAGGATATTCTGCATCTGGTGTTTCAACAGGGCCTTTATGTTCTTGAGGCATGAAAACACCTAAACCATCAGGATGAGCAAATTTATCTTTATGCATTAATGGTTCACAAGGATCATCTTCACTAGGACATGGCCAATGTAATGCTTCAGGTCTTTCTAATCTTTCACGATTCATACCTGCAAAGACTGGTGCAACTTCTCTGATTTCATCAAAGATTTCTTCAGCTGATTCATAATGGAATTTTTCTCTTGGAACACCCATTCTAACAGCGATTTCTTCCATGATTTTCCAATCTAACATTGCATCACCAGGTGGATCTTGTGCTTTACGTAAAACTTGAACTCTTCTCTCACCATTAGTAAATGTTCCTTCTTGTTCTCCCCAACCAGCAGCTGGTAAAACAACATCTGCTACAGCAGCTGTATCAGTCATAAATAATTCCTGAACAATTAACATTTCTAAGTTAGCTAAACATTCTTTAGTATGTGTAATGTCTGCATCTGAAAGTACTGGATCCTCACCATGAATATAAAGAACTTTTAAATCTCCAGCATGTGCTGCATTCATCATTTCAACTAAAGTTAAACCAGGAGTTGCTGGAAGGTTAGTTCCATAATAATTATTAATCCAGTCAGTAGTTTCTTGATCTGCAACTTTACGATATCCTGCATAATCAGAAGGAAGTGCACCCATATCACAAGCACCTTGTACGTTGTTTTGTCCTCTTAAAGGATTAACACCAGTACCTAATCTTCCAATATTACCTGTAAGCATTGCTAAGTTAGCAGTACACATAACGTTATCTGCACCATGTGAATGCTCAGTAATACCTAAAGAATATACAATAGCTGCTTTATCTGCTTTAGCATAATCTAATGTAATATCAATAAGTTTATCTTTATCAATTTCTGCAATTTCAGCAACAGTGTCCATATCATAGTTAGAAACAACTTTCTTTAAATCTTCATAACCTTTAGTTCTTTTTTCAATGAACTCATCATCTTGTAAATCTTCATCAATGATTAACTTCATCATACCATTGAGAAGAGCTACATCAGTTCCTGTTTTAAACTCTAAATAAACATCAGCTAATTTTGCAGTAGGAGTATACCTTGGGTCTGCAACAACAAGTTTAGCTCCGTTTTGTTTAGCTCTTATAATTTTACGTCCAAATAATGGATGTGCTTCCATGTTGTTTGAACCTATACAGAAAATAAAATCTGCTTCTTCTATACTATCAAACCCATTAGTCATTGCTCCTGAACCTAATGTAGTAGCAAGTCCTGCAACTGTAGGTCCGTGACAAATACGTGCACAGTGATCTACATTTTGAGTACCACAAGCAACTCTAGCTAATTTTTGTGTGATGTATATATTTTCATTTGGAGATCTAGCACAAGCATAAAATCCTACTTGATTTGGATCTTCATCAGAAACTTCTTTTAATTTATTAGCAACTAAATCTAAAGCTTCATCCCATGAAGCTTCTCTAAATTCACCATTTTCTTTTATTAATGGGGTTTTTAATCTATCATCCCTATTAATAAATTCATACCCAAAATTACCTTTTGGACATACTTTACCCTCATTTACAGGGTGTCTTTTCCATGGCTCTACACCAACAATTTTTTTGTCTTTAACAACAAAATTAAGTCCACAACCAACACCACAGTAGGGACAAATAGTTGGTACATACTCTATCTCAACCATTATATAATCTCCATAATTAAAGCTTTAGAAAGATTAGAATCCAAAAACTAAGCTTTCTTAAAGCACAAATTCAAAATATTATTATTTACCTCTAAGATAAACAAACCAATATAAACATGCAACAAATATCGCTCCACCTACAATATTACCTAAAGTAACTGGAATTAAATTGTTAACAATCATATTAGTCCATGTGACGCCTTCAGCACCTAAGAACATACCTAATGGAATGAAAAACATATTTGCAACACTGTGCTCAAAACCAATAGTTACGAACGCCATAATTGGGAACCAAATACCAAATATTTTACCAACTATATCATCAGATGCAAAAGCAAGATATACTGCTAGACAAACAAGCCAATTACAACCAATAGCTCGAATGAATGCTTGGTCCCACGAAAGGGCCACTTTTTTAGTAGCAACACTAATAGCTCCGGTCGCTAAAGCAGGATCTGTCATGATACCTGAAAGATATGCTAAAACATAAGCAACAAATAATGCTCCAACAAAATTAAAGATCCAACTTACAACCCAATTCTTAGCAAGCCCACCGAAATCAGCTTGACCATCTAAAATTCCCATAGTTAAATACATTACATTACCAGTAAACAATTCAGAACCAGCAATTACAACAAGCATCAAACCTACAGGGAACACTGCACCAAAAACAAATTTGGAAAGACCTATAGGGAATCCAGCTGCCACCATACCCGCATTTGCAATTTCTGCCAACATTCCTCCGAAAGCAATGTAAGCTCCAGCTAAAAATCCGAGAATAGCGATATTAATAACCGGCGAATTATTTTTCACCCCTCCAGTAGCTGCAATAGCTTTTGCAGAATCTGCTGGGCTTTTAAAAGATGAACTCATTTTTTTCAACCTCAAACCTATATATTTATATAAATAATACTCGAACCCCATATAAACATTCAAAGTATTATGGAAATATGTATGCATATTATAATAAAAAGGATTTTTTATTTGTTTAAAATGGATACCTTTATATAAAAAAAAGAACAAAATAAAAAGTTCATTATTAATCATGATAGTTAATTTATAATGAATAATCATGATGGTTTCTATTAGGCTATTTATGCTTTAAAAATTAATAAATTAAAAATAAAATAATATTTAATCTTTAAACATTTAAATTCTTTAAAAATTAGTTAATTAGATAAAAATAAAAAAAAATATTGGATAAAAAATAAATCCAATAGCTAATGTCAATTTGAAACCATTATAAGCTCACCAGTTTTTGGATCTTTATATACAGTTCCAACTTCACTAAATCCACTATCTTCTACTTCACCAGATTGAACAGAATTATTTGAAAAAGATTCACCTGTTGAAACATCTTGAGTTTTTGAAGAATCAATAAGATCAGGATTAGTATTTAATGCTAAAATTGCAAAAATAAGAAATCCTAAAGCTAATACTAACATTGCATCTGAAAGATTTGCAATTCCTGCCATAGGATCATCATCTTCTTGATTTACTAATTTTTTTCTTTTTCTAAGCATGATTTCACCTATTTAAGGCTTCAAGTTCAGCTTCTGCAATTGTTTCAACAGTTGTAAGATCATCTTCATACCATTGTTTTTTAAATTTAGAAACTAAATATGCAATAGCTCCAATAGTTAAACCTAAAATTGTAGTATCAAAAGCAATTGTTAATGATTCAGCCAAAGTAATAATATCCCCATTACCTAATGCTGCAAGTCCCGGACCTAATGGAATTAAAGTTCCCAAAAGCCCTAAAATAGGAGCTAATCTGATTAATATATCTGTTTTTGAAGTATTTTTAATTAAATTTAATTCTTCTTCTTCAATTAATTTACTAGCTAAAGCTTTCCTAGCTTCAGGACCAATATCATAATTATCAGCTATTCTTATAAGAATCTTTTTTTGATAAGAGAAAAGATTGCTTTCTTCTACATAATCTTTAATTTGATTATAATTAGAGTTAGAGATATTTCTAATTAATTTTTCTAATTCATTAGAAGAGAGAGTTTTTCTAGAAATGGCTTCATTGATTAATCCTCCAAGAGATAAAATAACAATAACTAAGAATATAATTAAAACTACAATAACCGGAGTAAGTAAACTCTCAGAAATAATATGTATTAAAGAAGTTAATGTTTCTGTGCCTTGTATTATCATAACAAACCTCAATTAAATTTTTTTTTCATTTTTTTATCATTTAAATATAATCCCAATAACAATAATCCCCCTAAAACAATTAAAACATAAATTAATTGATAAGTAGGAGTTAATATTAAAAATGAACTAAACATTGTATAGTCTACATTTTTAACTGATTCAAAAGTTAGAGCAAATAATAATAAAAGAAGAGCTTCTAAAATTGTATATTCTCCAATCAATACAGGAAATGGTCTTTCAGCGTAAATTAATAATTTTGAAATAATGAAAATAAAAATTATTATTATAAATAACAATAAAACCGAACAAAATATATTAAAATAATTTAAAGTCCCTATTTGAGTATTAATAAGGAAAATTGAAATAATTAAAAATAAATTAATTATAACTAAAGGAGTATTTGAAAGTTTAATA
>JAJDHW010000140.1 GCA_030266405.1 Methanobrevibacter sp. OttesenSCG-928-I08 | reverse complement strand
AGGGGAAATAATTATAACAACTCCTCCAGGTGTATCTCCTGAGGTTGCTGTTAGATCACCAAATTAATTTAATGTTCGGAGATTAAAAATGTATGTAGGAAGAATTTTATCAATTGGCATGAATGCAAGTGGTCGACCTTTTGTAGCATATAGAGTTTCAAGCAGGTCTTTTCCAAATAGGCAGTGTATGGCTTTTGAAAATAGGGCAGCAATTATTCCAAAAGAGGGTTTTGAGAAAGATATTTTTGAAAATACTTATATAACTTATAATTGTATTAGAATTGTTAAAGATATAGCTATTGTGGCAAATGGATCTCATACTGATGTTATTGCTGATAAAATATATGTAGGGATGAATATTAAAGATGCAATTGCATATTCTTTACTTACAATGGATTATGAAAAAGATGATTATAATACTCCAAGAATTGCAGGTGTTGTTACATCTACTAATAGTAAAGAAGATTATAAATGTTGTATTGGAATAGCTACTAATAAAAAAATATTAGTTGAAGAAGTTCCTTATGGAAAAGCAGCTTATATCTCAACTTATGGTGCTCAAAAACCAAATTGCGTTGATTTTGATGCTACTAATTCGGAAGAAGCAGCTCAGTTAATTTTTGATGGTGGTAAATTTGCTGATTTTGAAAAGCCTGTTACTTCTGCAGGAGCTTTATTCGATGGTGAATGGACTATAAAAGTTGTAAATCCTTAAGATAATATGACTTTGGAATTATTTGGTCTTAAACACATACCTTTAGTTAAAAAAGGTGATGATGTTTCTAATTTAATAATTGAATCTTTTGAAAATGAAAATAAGTCTTTAATGGATGGAGACATTATTTTAATTGCTGAAACACTTATTTCAAAGGCAGAAGGAAATGTTATTAAACTTGGAGATATAATTCCTTCTGATGAATCAATTTTCATAGCTAAAAAATCTAAAAAAGATTCAAAACTTGTTGAAGCTATTATTCAGGAATCTAAAGAAGTTGTTGAAGTTGGACCAAATTTTATTATAACTGAAACAAAACATGGTTTTGTTTGTGCTAATTCTGGAATTGATGAATCTAATGTAGATGAGGGATTAGCTACTCCGATGCCTGAAAATGCTGATATTTCTGCAAATAATATTAGGGAATCTCTTGAGGAAAAATTTAATAAAAAAATAGCTGTAATAATTACAGATACTCAAGGTAGGGCTTTTAGAAATGGCGCTGTTGGAGTTGCTATTGGATGTTCTGGAATCAATCCTTTATGGGAAAGAGCTGGTGAAAAAGACTTATATGGGCGTGAATTACAAACAACTGAAGTAGCTATTGGGGATGAATTAGCAGCTGCAGCTTCACTTTTAATGGGACAAGCAGATGAAGGGATTCCTGTTGTTGTAATAAGGGGATTTAAAAATTTCGATGCTTTAAGAAATACAGACCTTGGAATTAGTCCACTTTTAAGACCTAAAGAATTTGATGTCTTTAGGAAATAATTTATTGAGATATAATATGATTACAGTATTATCTGGAGGCACTGGAACTCCAAAATTACTACAAGGTTTAAAAAATATATATGATCCTCAAAATATTAATATTATTGTAAATACTCTTGAAAATGACTACTTTTCAGGAGTTTATGTTTCTGCAGATATTGATACTGTCCTTTATACTATGGCAGATATTATTAATGATGATCTTTGGTATGGTATAAAAGAAGATACTTTTGTTACTCATAATAGACTTAAAGAATTAGGCACTCCAGAGTTACTTAAAATAGGGGATATGGACAGAAGTACTAAAATACAAAAAACTCTTTTAATGGAAAATCATAGTCTGTCTGAAGCAGTCAAATTTCAAGCAGAACATATGGGTATAGACTCAAATATTATCCCAATGAGCAATGAAAATTCCAATATTAAAATTATTACAGATATTGGAGAACTAGATTTCCACGATTTTTTAATTAAATATCAAAGTGAACCTAATGTATTGGATATTAAATTTTCAAATGTTTCTCCATCTGAAGGATTGATAGAATCAA
>JAJDHW010000014.1:15000-18638 GCA_030266405.1 Methanobrevibacter sp. OttesenSCG-928-I08 | reverse complement strand
TGTTTTAAAAAATTCACACGAAGTGTAATTTAAAATGAAAAAATAAAATAGGATTTCTACAAAGCAATAATTTAAAAAATTCAATATTTTAAGGTTTATTAAATCCATATTGTTCAATATATTTTGTTAAAAATTTATTTAAATTAATAGCTGCTTCAGGTTTCATTGCAATTTGTAGTTTGGACTCATTAATAAACTCTAAGTTACCATTATCATTATTTACTAATTTTTGGTTAACAATAATTAGTCTAAGTTCTTGATCATTAGCTCCAACACCTATCTCTGAAGCATATAATACATCTGAATCTTGTCTAATATTAAGATTTTCATTAATTTTAACTTTTTGAGAATTATTCATTATAATAACTCCATATTATTAAAGCTAGAATATATAGTAAATAAATCAAAATTTTCCATTTTACTATTTTTATGATTAAAAGAATATTCTTCTTTGATTTCAATTTCTTTTTCAATTAAATTTAAGTCAACATCTAATGCATTTTCATCAAAAATTTCATTTAATTCATCATCAGAATACATTTCCATATTTTTTTCATCAAAAGACTCAAATTGTTTTTTAATTTCTTTTTGTACTAATATTTCTTGTAATTCATCTAATTTTTTGACTATTTTAGACTTTTTATTTAAAACATATTTAGAATTTTCGTTTATATTAATAATATCTTCTTTTAAAAAAATATTAATAAAATTATCTAAGGTAGACCTTGAAATTTCAGAACCTACTGCAATTTGTTGTTTTGTAAACTCCTCAAAAGGATGTGCTAATAAATAATCAATTACTTTTACTTGTGGGCACTTACCTAACAAATCCATCGACATTTTATATTCCTCCTTATGTATAAAAATTATACATTATAAACTTAATAAATCTTCCGATAATGTCTAAAAATACTACATTATCATATAATTATAATATTTTAAAAATAGCTAAATGTAATACTTTTTATATTTTTAGTAATACTTATATTATGTTTATAATAAATAAGATTATATGGATGAGTATAATGAAGAAGAAATCAAAGCAAAAATAGTATATTCATTGTATAGGAAAAAATATTTCGGAGAAAGACATACCCCTCCTATTTTTATATGTAAAAGACTATCAAACATTCCATGTAAATATATTAATAAACAACTAAAAAAACTAGCTAAAGAAGGCATAATTGGAATATATACTACAGGACATGGAAAAGATATTTATTTAAATCCAAAAAAGATAAAAGAAATTGAAAATACAATATCTCACTTAATAGAGGACTTATACAATTTTTAGAAAAAATAACTAATAATATGCACAATAAATGGAATTTCAAAAAAAAGTATTTATTTTTTAATCATTTCTAAAAATTTCTTAGATTTTTTAGATTTTGGTCTTTTAAGTGTTTCAATATTTTTTAATTCTTTTTTAATCTTTGAAACATTAACATCAAAAGCATTACTAATATCTTCAATATCAATATCTGAATTTAAACTTACAAGAGCTGCACCAAGTGCAGGATAATTAATCTTCATATTAGAATTTTTAATTAATTTTTCTAAAGAGAATTTTTCATATAAAATAAGATCCATATTATCTAAATCTAAGATTTTTTCTTGTGTTCCTTCATCAATTGCTTCAATAACTTTTTTATAGCTACCTTGGAATACACTTCTTTGTTGGCGATCAAGTTCAACACGAATATATGGAAAAGGACCTGAAAATCTTTTTCTTCTATCATATGAAGTAGTTAAATAATATTTGAAGATATCCCACATTATTAAAGTTTGAGGAATATTTGTAAAAATAGTTTTTTCAATATTTTCCCTAGTTTTTAAATCTCTTTTAAGAGATCTTTTAATATTGTCAAATTTATCAACATAATTATGTTTTTTAAGCTCTTTATTAAAATTAACTTTTCTCCATTCATTTAAATCATCATCATTATCTATGAAACTAGGTTTTTCTGAATATATTTCCTCATAAATAGAATCATATTTAGTTAATCTTTTAAAATCAGCAATATTTTTTTTAAGTAAATCATCTTTAATATCTACTGCAATTTTCTCAGCAAATCTTGTGTAAGCAAGAGCAAGAGCACTTCTTGCATGTTTATCATTAATAATAGCTGGTTTAGTCCTATGAAACCTTAAAACTTCAATCCTAACATTTTTTCCATATTGTCTTCTTACTTCTTCTTCATAATTATCTACAAATTCTGAATCCATATTTATGTCTTTTCTTATAATACGATTATTTTTATCTTTATATTTAATTACAAGAGAAATAGTTTTAACAACACCACGTCTTTCTTGTTTTAAGACTTTTAAAACTTTTTTAAATGCATTTCTTCCCCATTTGCTTAAATTTGTCATTAAAACCATATAATTTCCAGAAAGAGGAAGATAAGGTAAAATTTCTACTCTATAAGTTCTATCATTATTAACTTTAAATGAAAATGAAGAAGAATTACAAGTACATCTTTCATTATTATCTTTATAATCATTAATCCGATATGTTTTATAACAATGATTACATTTAATATTTCCATACTCTTCTAAATTACCAATTGCAATTTTATGAGCATCAATTGCAGAAATTACTCTTTCTAAAACGTTTTTCTTAGCTATAGCTTTCATTCTAAAATATTGATTATGTCTACTAACTTCACCACGTTCTTCAATTGTAACTTCTTCAACTGCATTAACACCATATTTAGTTAGTGATCTAAAAGGAGAAGTATAGCCTTGAGAATCCATTATATTTCTCATATCTAGAAGATTATCTAAATTATCACATAAAGTAAAGTAAATAGATTTAAAAGTTTCAAAATCTTCAATATTTTCAAAATTAAGCTCATCTGAAGCTATTTTATTTAAGAATTTTTCAGATTTGCTTATAATACCAGATTCTTCCGTTAGATCACCTCCTTAAAATAGGTTTTAAAATAAATTTTAAAATTATCTTATTTTTTCACCAATATTACATTCATCAGGACTTAAAAGTGCAACACTATCATCAGTTGCTAAAATCATTCCTTCAGATTTAGTTCCAAATAATTTAGCTGGTTCTAAATTAACAACAACAGCTATTTTTTTATCAATTAATTCATCAATAGAATAATTTTGAGCTATACCTGCTACAACTTGTATAACTTTATCTCCAATATCTACTTGAAGTTTTAATAATTTATCAGATTTTTCAATCTTTTCAGCTTCTTTAATTTGACCTATTCTAATATCTACTTTTCCAAAATCATCAATTGTAATTAAATCACTCATATTTTCACTTTCTTTTAAATTTTTATATAATTTTTCTTTTTCATTTTCAATTATTTCATCATCAATCTTTTTAAATAAAGGTTTAGCTTTAGAAATTCTATGTCCTACAGGTATTGGGACATTTGCATCTTTCCATTGATTAGAATTATTTAAATTTATTATTTTAGCTATTTCATCAGCTTTAATTGGAATATATGGTTTTAAAGTAATAGCTAAAATTTTTGCAAGTTGATTTGAAAGATAAATACAATTTGCAGCTTTTTGTGGATTTTCTTTTACAGCTTTCCATGGTTCACAATCATTGAAATATTTATTACCAATTTTAGCTATTTTAAAAATTTCAATTAAACCTTCTCTGA
>JAJDHW010000014.1:0-7500 GCA_030266405.1 Methanobrevibacter sp. OttesenSCG-928-I08 | reverse complement strand
ACAGGAAATTGTTAGAGAATATGGTAATTTAGATGATGTTTTTGAAGAAAACGATACATTAATCAGCACTATTTTTAAAATTCCTAATCAAAAAATTTCAGATGATAATTTAATTCCTAAAAATTTAGGAGAACTAGCTATTAATCGTGTGAAATGGTATATTGAAAGAAAAAATAATAAAGAATTCAATATTCAAGATTATGAGTATTTACTTAATGAAAAAATAACTAACTACGATGTTTTAGTTTTTCATTTATTATCACAAGCTATAGCTATGAAATTTAATTTAACTTCAAGAGAGACAAAGCTATTTATAGAATCTGAAGCTAAATTAGTTGAAGAACGCTTAGCTAAAATCCCTCCTACTTCAAGAAGTGAAATTTTAGATAGTGTATTAAAAGAATTAGTTGATGATGAGATTAATTGGAAATCTTTAAAAGATTTAATAGCTAGTCGTAAATTATCTTTAACTGATTTAGTAATTGATCATGGTGAAATTGTACTTGAAAAAGATGATTTTATTGAAAGATTTAGTGATGATTTTAAAGATAGATCTCCTGAGAAGATGTATGATATTATTATTGGAGATAATGTTAAAGAATTACTTTTATCAAGAATTATTATGCAAAAAACAGAAGATTATATTAAAAAAATAAAAGAAATGTCATCTACTGTTGAAATACATGAAACTGTTGAAAAGATTGGAGAAGAGCTTGCAGAAATGATTCCTGAAGAGATTGCTAAATATAGCTCTTTTTATGGCGATCCTAGTGGAGGATTATTTGGTTCTGTTAAAATCGGAAAATTAGTTAAAGAAGCATTTCCACCATGTATCGCAAATACAATTCAAGGAGTATCATCTGGAGGGCGTAATGATGCAATTGTTCTACTTTTAACATCATTTGCTTCATATGCTAGATTATATCCTGGAATTTTTGCATCAGATGAAGTAATGAAAGTATCTGATATTGATAAAAATTTAAATATTACTGAAAATGAAATATTGCCTTTAATTTTTGAAGCTGCACAAAATTGTTCACCACCACTATTTGATGATCAACCACAAGAAAAAATAAATATCATTTCAAAACTTGGATTTGGGATGCATGATGAAGTACATATTGAAAATGAAGGTGAAACAATTTGGTATACACCAATGAGTTGTGAAAAAGTTAAAATTCACTTACCTCAATTATGCAAACCAGATAAAGAGTGTAAAGGAATAAACAATCCTCTATCTTGTTATATTAGAAAAAGAAATAATTTAGAAAAAGGAAGTTCTAAATAAGAAATCTACTCATCAGACTCCCATTCTTCAATATTATTAATAACATTGTAATATTCGTTTAAAACTCCACTTTCCCATTTATTATAATTCCAATATTCATCTTCTTCAAATCTATCAGCTAATATAGTAATATTACGATCTTCTTCATTAATTCCTTCTTTAATACAGAAATTACTAACAATATCAGGAGTATATTCTGAAGGATCATCACCTTTAAATTCTAAGTATTTTTCATATTCTTCTTTTGAAAAGAAATCTTCTGGTTTAATAGGATTTTCTTGAGCCTCAATTGTAAATAACTCAATATATGTAATTTCATGAAATGGTAATTGATTATTTTCTATACCTAACCCTTTAACATTACCTGTTTCAAGATTAACAATAGTGTATCCAGTTCTTTGACATGGTATCCATTCTTTATAAGCATAGCTTACAATGTCTTTTGGGCTTAAATCAGTTAATTTAGTTTTAAGTTCCTCTACACTAATATATTCAGTGTCATCTTCGTACATGTTTTCACCAGTTATATATTAGTCTTTTTTGTTATTTATAAATTTTTAAATACTCAAATATTTAAGATATAAACTTTAAATAGTTATTAAATAATTAATTTTTTGTGATAAATGTGAGTTCTAAAGTAATTTTTATTGGAGCTGGACCTGGAGATCCAGAACTTTTAACTGTAAAAGGATATAAAGCTATTGAAAATGCAGATGTTATAATTTATGCAGGTTCACTTGTAAATAAAGAAGTTTTAAATCATAGAAAAAAAGATTCAGAAGTTCATAACAGTGCTTCACTTAATTTAGAAGAAATAATTGAGATAATTAAAGAAGCTATTGAAAATAATAAAACCATAGCTAGAGTTCATACAGGAGATCCTTCAATTTATGGAGCTATTGGTGAACAAATCAGAGAACTTAGAAACAATAATATTGATTATGAAATTATACCTGGTGTAAGTTCTGTTTTTGCAACAGCTGCAGCTCTTGAAGCTGAATTAACATTACCTGAAATATCACAAACAGTTATCATTACAAGACCTGAAGGTAGAACACCTAAACCTAGTGGTGAAAGTTTAAAAAGTCTAGCTAGTCATAATGCAACAATGTGTATTTTTTTAGGTATTGGTATGATAGATAAAGTTGTCAGCGAACTAAAAGAAGAATATTCTAATGATACTCCTGTAGCAGTTGTTAAAAAAGCTAGTTGGAGTGATGAATTTATAGTTCGAGGTACACTTGATACAATAGCTCAAAAAGTAAAAGAAGCAAATATTACAAAAACAGCTATGATTGTTGTTGGTGATGTATTAAATCCAGGAGATTTTACACCTTCAAAATTATATGATGCTTCATTTAAGCATGAATATAGATAATATTAAATTTCTATATTTTCTTTTAATTTAGAAATAGCTATTTCTTTTTTTGCAGGATATGCTGCAATCTTTACTTTTAAATGAATGCAATTTCCAGAATCTACAATGGTCCATTTACCATCAATTGCATCTTCAATAGAAAATCTTAAAAACAAGTTACCATTATCATCCATTTTTTTATCTAAATCAGTTAATAGCTTAGTTAATTGATATTTATCTAAATTTTTAAGATTATTAAAAAATTCTTTAGTAAATCTTTTTTTATCTACTAAACCAGTTAAAATAGTAATAGGTTCTTCAAAAATACCTTCTACTTCTTCTTTTTGGATTTCACAATTAGGTAAAATATTTAAAAGTCCTTGAATTAATTCTTCTTCATCTTCATCATTATAGATGAAAATACGAAATCGAATGTTATGTATCATAAAAAATCAAAATAAGTTAAAAAAAAAGTATTAAATAGTGAGTAGAAGAAATTACTTTCTTCTAGCTTGTTCACTACCTTTTCCTTTGAATCTTAATCCACGTCCTTTAGTTCCAGCACTAGTTAAACCTCTAACAGCTCTGTCTTTGTGCTTTCCAGAACAAATCCAATTAATATTATCATCATTGATAATAGATGGACTTTGTGGATCAACTAAAATTACTTCGTAATATTTAAATTTACCATCAGACCATACCCAATAAGAGTTTAAAACTTCCATATTTGGATATTTTTTAGAAACACGTTCTTCAGCGATTCTTTTAATAGATTTTGATGGAGTAATCTTATTTACACCCATTCTTTTAGGCTTACGTCCAGCAGTGAAACGAGTTTTTCTTCTTCCACCACGTCTTACTCTAGTTCTAACAACTACATAACCTTTTTTAGCTTTGTAACCTAAGTTTCTAGCACGATCAATTCTGGTTGGTCTGTCGATTCTTTGAACTACTTTTTCTCTTCTCCATATAGGAGCTCTTTGCCACATGAGTTCTCTTACATAAGACTCATCTGGATTTTTCCATGCATCTCTAATATATTTATACATTAATAACACCTCTTGTTCAGCTTAACGCCACATCCACGGGACTTAGTCCCAATAAGAGTTTTTTTATAAAAAAATCGTTTAATATTTAAAAAAAGTTAATATTTCAACGATAACTAAATATTTGTTATAGACCTTTATAAAGGTTACTTTAAAAAGAACTTATTTATTATAATTTTCAACTAAATCAATTAATGTTTTCTCAAAAGTATCTGTAATAGCATTCCAATCATTATGCTTTACATGTTCTCGTCCTGCTTTAGCGATTTTTTCATATCTATTTTCGGACAAAATTTTATCTACTAATTCTAAAACTTCATCAGCACTTTGAACATATTCAATACCATTACCATATCCAAATTCTTTAGATATACCTGGTAATTCAGTAGCTATAACAACTTTCTCCATAGCTAAATATTCATATAATTTAATAGGAACAATATCTTGCATTATTTGTTCATCTTTATATGCAGGAAGCATACAAAAATCAGCTAAAGATAAAAATTCAGGGATTTTAGTATAAGGTTGTTTTCCAGTTAATATTAACTGATCTTTTAAGTCATACTTTTCTTTAATAGCTAACATATCTTCATATGCATCTCCATCTCCAACAATTACAATCTTAATCTTAGGATATTTCTCTTTGTTTTTGCCAAGATCAATAGCTAACTCTTTCATACCTGCAAAATTATAAATCCAACCCATGAAAAATAAAACTACATCATCTTTATTAATTCCATATTCTTTCCTTATAGATGAATCATCTAAGTTAGGGTCAAAATCATTAAAATCAATTCCAGCATCAATTACTAAAGTTTCATCTTTAGTAGAACCTAATTCAATAGCTAAATCTTTTAGTTTTTGATTAATTGTAATAACTAAATTAGAATTTGATATTGCTCTTTTAATAGCTATTTTACCAAATGGTTGGAATAATTTTTCTGGAATTAGATTATAAATTAAATCAATTAAATAATAAGCATAAGGAACATTGTATTTTTTAGCATAAACTGATGAAATATATGCATTCATAATACCTAATGATAATACAATATCTGGTTTAAACTCTTTAATTTGTTTTGAAATCTCTTTTCTATGGGAAAAAGCTAGTGAAATATAATTTAATACAGGCAATTTTATAAATTTAGGTCTTATAACTTGAATACCTGCTCTTTTATCAATTTTATACACATCATCATAAACTTCTTTTGGATAGATTAAACCTTTTGACTTATCTTTAGTCCAATCAATAGGATAATCAATAACTTTAATTTCATGGCCTCTAATAGCCATTCTATCCATTAAATGATGTTGTTGGTGTGGATTTCTCTCTAACCAATCTGATTCCTGAGTAAGTAAAATTTTCATAAAATAACCTAATTATTTAAAAATAAAATAAAAAAAGTATTAAAATTCAGCAGATTCTTGAATATCTTCCCAATTATCCGAAAACCATGAATATGTTCTACTTAATCCATCTTCAAAAGAAATTGTAGGTTTATAATTTAATATATCTTTTGCTTTGTCAATTGAAGATAATAATTTAGTTTTTGCATCCCAATCTCTTCTTTCGACAAAATTTATACCTTCAGGATTTCCAGTTAACTTGTTTATGTTTTCTGCCATATATGAAACTTTATGATCTTTACCAGAACCTAAATTAATAGCTTCACCAATAGCTTCTTCTTCAATACCCATAGCTACAAGTCCATTAACAATATCTTCAACAAAAGTCCAATCTCTTGTTTCTGAACCGTCTCCTGTAATAGGTAAAGCTTGATTATTCATTGACCAATAAAAAAAGTTTGGAATAACATTTCTATATCTTCCTGGAACTTCACCAGGACCAAATACATTAAAGAACCTTGCATTAACAATAGGCATATCATATAAATTATTAAAGTAGTTTGTATATAATTCCCCAAGAAGTTTAGTAACTTGATAAGGAGTATGTAGGGAAATTGAAATATCATGTTCTTCAAAAGGCATTTTAGAATCTAGACCATATACTCCACAGCCAGAAGATGAATAAACAAATCTTTTAACACCTGTTAATTGAGCATATTGTAATACTTTTAAAATCCCAATACCATTAACCATTAAATCCTTCTCAGGATTATCAACACTATTTTGATTAGCAAAATGTGCAGCTAAATGAAACACATAATCAGGATCTGCTTTAAAAACTCTTTTAAGTACTCTATCATCTAAAATATCCCCTTCAATAAATTCTATATT
Organism: Methanobrevibacter sp. OttesenSCG-928-I08; assembly: GCA_030266405.1. Lineage (GTDB taxonomy): Archaea > Methanobacteriota > Methanobacteria > Methanobacteriales > Methanobacteriaceae > JAHKLT01. Next base: position 1,571 of record JAJDHW010000014.1, on the reverse strand, counting down.
ATCATTATCTGGAATATTCCATTTATAAGCAGATGATAAATTATCTAAAATAATAACTTTACCTGCATCTAATTCAGCTAATTTTTTACATAAATTACTTCCAACACATCCTGCACCACCAGTTACAAGGATTGTTTTATCTTGATATTCATTATAATTACTCATATAATCCCCAATTTATTTTCTAGCTCTTCCAACTTTACGAGCAATAACTAATTCTCCAACAGCTATTAAACCTGCAAAAAACTTTTCAAGACCACCAGTAGTCCAAATAGCTTCACCAAATGTAGAATTCCTAATATTTTTCTCATATTGTTCAGGAGTTATTTTAACGCCAGTTGTTCTTCTTGATACAACAGCAGATGCTTCCATAAGTTCATCCCATGTAACACCTTTTAATTGATCTTCCATAGCTTCATAAATTTTAGATACTTTAATTTCATAAAGGTTAGATAACAATTCTACAATATCACATGCTCTAATAATTCCTACAACAACATCATCATCATTTAAAACAGGTAAACTAACAAATTGATTATTAGCAGTTGCAAGTACAGCACGTTTTGCAGGTTCATTTTCATTAATAGTAACTATATCTTCTAATGGACTCATAATCTCCGAAATAGTTTCATTATTTTCTCTAAGCCCTTTAGTTATTTCAAATGATGTTACCCAAGCTATTAATTTGTTATTTTCATCTAATACAGGGCATGTAAATCTACGAACTTCTTCCATAATTTTAGATACTTTTTTAATATCATCACTAGGACTTACATAAACAAAATCCCTATCCATTAATTCCTTAGCTTTCATTTTTTAACCTCCTTATCCAAATCAACAATTTGTAATGCTGCAACAGGACATCTATCTGAGCAAGAATTACATCTTATACATTTATCTCTATCAATAATAACATTTCCATCTTCTAATTTAATTGCCTCGACTGGACAATTTTCTTCACATAAATAACAATTAACACAAACATCTTGATTAAGAACTAACTCCCTAGTATTTATAATTGGACCAAGATATCGTTTAAGTGAAATAACATCTTCAGGACATAAATTAACACAAGACCCACACCCTATACATAATTTTTTATTAATTGTTGGGTATGTTTTCTCCTCATCAAATGTTATATCTTCATCTTTAAAAAATGATGCTGGTTCTAATGAAATAGCTCCTGTTGGACAATATTCTGCACAATATCCACAAGCAGTACATCCAGATAAATCAATGGAAATTTCTTTCATTCTAAGAGTTCTATGAGGCAAATCATTTTTTATTAAAGAATAATTAATTCCTAAATCTTCTTGATCAGGTTTAATGACTGATGCAGAATCAATAGAATTAATACATGAAATAGGGCATGATTGAACACATATTTTACATTTAACACAATTTTCTTTAATACGTGCAGTTTTAAAAATACTTGAAGATTCTATAGCATTAACAGGACATTCCCCATAACATATATTACATCTAACACATACTGGAGAAATAGCTATAAAATTATCTTCAGATTTATATTGATCAATTTCAAAATTGAAATCTTCAATATCATCATCTAA
>JAJDHW010000139.1 GCA_030266405.1 Methanobrevibacter sp. OttesenSCG-928-I08 | reverse complement strand
TACATTAATTAAAAACCAATTACTTACAGATATTGAATTAATAAAAGAAGTTATCCCTGAAATTAATGATGATCTAGGTTTAAAGAAGCTAAATATTAAGTTTAATATTGATGAGTTGACTGGTTTTTTAAATAAAATAAAACCATTAACTAAGATTCTTGGAATTCAAGTTATTCTTCCAATTGAACTTGAAAATATTTTTAAACCTAAGATAACCTTGAATTTAGAAGAAAGTTCAAATACTAATGTAGAATTTTTTTCAATTAAGGATATTATTAATTTTGATTGGAAAATTGCAGTAGGTTCTAAAAGTTATACTAAAAAGCAATTTAAAAAATTAGTAAACAAATCAGAGGATTTAATTACTCGAAATTATGATTTAAATCTTTTAGATGAAAATGCAGTTTTAAAAGCTCTTAAAAAATTAGATGATGCACCAGAAAAATTAAGTCAAAATGAATTACTTCAAGGATTACTTAGTGGTAAACTTGATGATATTGATGTTAATGTAGATGTTTCTCTAGATGATTTAATAGATAGAATCAAAAATTATAAGAAAGTTAAAATTCCTGACTCATTAAATGCAACTTTAAGACAATATCAAGCAAATGGTTATTATTGGTTAGTTCAAAATATCCAACTTGGATTTGGAAGTATTTTAGCAGATGATATGGGCCTTGGAAAAACAATACAAGTTTTAACAACTGTTTTACATTTAAAAGAAAATAGCTATTTAAAAAATGGGAAAGTTTTAGTTGTTGTTCCAACTAGCTTATTATATAATTGGGAAAAAGAAATAGAAAAGTTTACACCAAGTTTAAAATCATTTATTTATCATGGACCTAATAGAATATTCCCTAAAGGTGATTATGATATTCTTTTAACTTCATATGGAGTTTTAAGACGTGATTTAGATAAATTCAAAAAAGAAGATTGGTTTCTGCATGTAATTGATGAAGCTCAAAACATTAAAAATCCTAATGCAAAACAAACAAAAGCTATTAAAGCTATTAAATCTGGGCATAAAATAGCTTTAACTGGTACTCCTGTAGAAAATAGGTTACTTGAATATTGGAGTATTTTTGATTTTACAAATAAAAATTATTTATATTCTTCAAAACAATTTAAAAGAAAATATATAAATCCAATTGAAAAAAATCGAGACAAGGAAGTTTTAGATAACTTTAAAGAAATAACTGGTCCTTTTATTTTAAGAAGATTGAAAAATGATAAAAAAATAATTAATGATCTTCCTGATAAAAACATCAATGATATTTATTGTAATTTAACTGTAGAACAAGCTGCACTATATCAGAAAACATTAGATGTTTTATTAAATGAAATATCTTATGAAACAGGAATAGGAAGAAAAGGATTAATATTTAAATTAATTAACTCTTTAAAACAAATTTGTAACCATCCCGCCCAATTTAGTAAAAGTAAAATCATAAAAGCTGGTGATTCTGGTAAAATGGAAACATTAATTGAAATTTTAAAAAATATTGATGATGTAGGTGAGAAAACATTAATTTTTACTCAATATGTCCAAATGGGTAAAATAATGAAGAAAATCCTAGAAGAAAAATTCCACAAAGAAATATTATTCCTACATGGATCACTATCACGAGAACAACGAAATAAAATGATTAATGACTTCCAGAATAATCCAGATAAAAAGATTTTTATTTTATCTTTAAAAGTTGGTGGAATTGGTTTAAATTTAACTTCAGCTCAAAATGTAATTCATTATGATTTATGGTGGAATCCAGCTGTTGAAAATCAAGCAACTGATAGAGTTTATAGAATAGGGCAAAAAGAAAACATAATGGTATATAGACTAATTACATCAGGAACATTTGAAGAGCAAATTAATGAAATGCTTATAAAAAAAGAAGAATTATTTGAAATAGCTATTGGTAGTGGAGAAAAATTCTTAACAGAAATGAGTAATGATGAACTAGAAGATATGTTTGAGTTAAGATAGTTTATCAATTTAAGAGTAAATTGGTTAAAGGTTTTTTTTAAAAAAATATCTACTCTCC
>JAJDHW010000138.1 GCA_030266405.1 Methanobrevibacter sp. OttesenSCG-928-I08 | reverse complement strand
TTTTTAGTGAACAACTAAAACAGAACATTTTGATTTATTTGTAACTTTATCAGCAACACTACCTAAAACAAATTTATCAAATCCTGATTTACCAGTACTTCCAATAACAATTAAATCAGTATTCTCATCTTCTGCCATTTTAACTATTTCTTGAGGAGGATTACCTTCAACAATCTTCTCAGAAGTTTTTATATCATATTTATTTAAATTTGAGAATTTTTTAATAGTATCTTTAGCTTCTTCCCATAATAATTCATTAATTTGAGCTATAGCTTCTCCTGCTGGAATGCCAATGTATTGATTTTGTTCAACAACAGTCATTATTATTACTTCTGCTCCTGTTAAATTTCCAAGTTCAAAAGCTTCTTTTGCAGCCTTTTCAGCTATTTTAGATCCATCGATTGGTAATAAAATTTTTTTATACATTTTTTACACCTAATTTATTTATAATTTGTTTTTAAGATTATTTAAAAATATTTAATTTATGTAGAAATTGTATTAACACTACATATTTTATTTAAGTATAATTTAGCCCATCCATAACTTATAATTACTCCAATTATTCCTCCTACAGTTAATCCATACCACACTCCCATAATTCCCATATTCAAACTTATTGAGAAGATATAGACAAATATAACAATAAAAACAAGTGATCTAAGTACAATCATAATAAATGAACTTAACCCTTTACCAATTCCTTGGAAAGTAGATGTTGGAATTACACCAATAGGAATTGTAATAAAGTATATTACCATTATTCTTAAAAAATCAATTATTCCTGGAATTAATTCTTGACTTGCATCAGTATATGCAAAAATAATTGCAATTTGCTCAGCAAAAATGAAAATAAGAATACTTATTATAATAGCAAAAATTAACCCAAGTTTAAGGCCATAATCAAAAACAATATTCATTTTTTTAAAATTTTTAGCACCATATGCAGTTCCCATAACTGTTAAAACAGCTGTTCCCAAACCTAAATGAGGAACAAGAGCCATAAGAAGTACTCTCCAACCTGCTGTAAATACTGCTACACCATATTGGCCTGCAACAATAGCTAATATTAAATTTAAAATCATAGATAAAATAGCCATCATCAAAGTATCAGCAGATGCTGCTAGACCAACATTTAATAAATTTTTAACAATATAATTTTTATATTTAAAATCTTTTCTTGAAAATGATAAATAAGTCTTTTTTTCTATGAAAATCCAATAAACAATTAAAATACAAGAAATTAAAGCAGAGATAATTGTTGCCCATGCAGCACCTGCCATCCCCATATCTAATGTATATATGAAAATAGGATCAATTACAATATTTAAAACAGCAGTAATAACCATTGCATACATAGATCTATTAACATCACCTTCTGCCCTTAAAATACTAGCTCCTACATTAGAAAAAAGGAATACAAATACTCCTCCAAAAACAATGTATCCATATTCAAGAGCTAAATCAATAGTACTTCCAACACCCATAATAAGAAGTAAATCTTTTAAAAAGAATGTTAAAACAATCATTAAAATTATTGAAATTACAATAGTAATTAAAATCGAATGGATAGCTGCATTATCTGCTTCTTTTTTATTATTTGACCCAATATATCTTGCAATTAAAGAATTAGCTCCTGCACCCAAACCACTACCTAATCCCACAACCACCATAAATAAAGGTGTTGTAAAACCTAGAGCTGCTAATGCATTTGTTCCAAGACCTGCAATCCATACTCCATCAGCAAGATTATAAGCCATTGTGACAAACATAGAAATCATCATTGGCCAAGCAAGTTTTTTAATAGCTTTTTTTGGATCACCAGTTATAATATTAATATTTTCATTTTGACTTTCATTTTTGTTCATTTTATATATCTCTCCATAAAATTAAGAAAAATTTAAATTATCAGAGTTTTTTGAAATAGTCTTAATAGATTTAAGAGAAATAGACTTAATAAGATTTATAAATTCTTGTTTTTCTCTAATATCAAGACCTTCTAAAATTGACTCTTCCCACTCTTCATTTAATTTTTCAATCTTTAAAGCAATTTTTCTACCATTT
>JAJDHW010000137.1 GCA_030266405.1 Methanobrevibacter sp. OttesenSCG-928-I08 | reverse complement strand
AACTTCAGAATCTAAAGCTTTTAATAAAAAAAAACCATCACAAAAAATAGATAATGAACCACTTTCAGAGTCTATTGTTCTTGAAGCAGTAGGATATCCTTTTGATTTTAATTTAATGGAAACAAACTTAGAAATTTCTGATGAAAAACTCTTTGAAGAATATGCAAAAGAACAATGGTTAGGATTAATAATAAAAACAGGAACTTATCTTTTTGATCAAAAAATTATTCCAGATTTTGCATTTAAAGTAAAATCTGTTAAACCTGAAAATTCTGTTCTATCTGAAAATACAAAAATAACTGTTACTAAAGAATCTATTCAACCAAAAAAGGTGGAACATGAAAAAAGTGATTTAAAAGTTTCAGATATTGTAGGGCAAAAAAATGCAAAAAACAAAACAAAGGTTTTAAGAAAATTTTTAGAAGATCCTGAAAAATTTGGAAAATGGGCACCTCATAACATATTGTTTTACGGCCTTCCAGGCACAGGGAAAACAATGTTAGCAAAGGCACTTACTAATGAGCTTGAGGTTCCATTGTATTTAATCAAAGCAACTTCACTAATTGGTGATCATGTAGGTGATGGTGCATCTAAAATACATGATTTGTTTGAAAAAGCTCAAAAAACTGCACCTTCTGTAATTTTTATTGATGAGATTGATGCAGTAGCTTTACATAGAAGCTTTCAATCTTTAAGAGGAGATGTTGCAGAGATAGTTAACGCTCTTTTAACTGAAATGGATGGAATTAGTGAAAACAAAGGAGTTATAACAATAGGAGCAACTAATAATCCAAATACTCTTGATCATGCAGTTAGAAGTAGATTTGAACAAGAAATTGAATTTAAAATACCTGATGAAAAAGAGAGAAAAGAAATTATATTAAAAAATATCGAAACATATCCTGTTGAAAATAATTTTAATATAGAAAAATTAGTAAAAATCACGAAAAATATGTCTGGAAGAGATATTAAAGAAAAAATACTTAAAACTGCTCTTCATCATGGAATATCTAATGATAAACAAATAATAGATATGAAAGATATTGAATTTGCTTTAAAATCAGCGAAACATAAAAATAATGATGTTGAAGGAATGCATGAATAAATTTATTTCTTAAAAATAGATTCAGCAGCTTGGATAATTTCTTCATTGTTATCACTAGCTGCTTTTTTAAGATTAGAAGAAATATCATGAAATATTTTATTTACAATAGATTTAGTTAAATTATCAATTATTTTTACACTACCCTCTACATCAGCAAGTTTAACAATAGCTTTTTGAGATTCTCTTTGTCTGATTTCTTCCATAGAATATCTTAAATCAGCCATAATATGCTCAATCTCAATTAATTTAAAAGATTCTTTTAATAAATTAAATTCATCAGCAATAATTTTTTCAGCTTCAATGACCTCATTTTCCCTATTTTTTTTATTTAAATCAGCTATTTCTCGCAAATCATCAATATTAAAAAGTTTTACCCCTAATTCTTTAACATCCTCATTAATATCTCTAGGGTTAGCTATATCAATCATTAAAGTATTTTCAGGATTAGTGAACTCAACATTTTCTAAACGTTCTTTATCAATTAATGGATGTGGAGCTGCAGTAGAGCTTATTATAAGATTTGCATCATTCAAATAATCATTTAAGTTATCTAATAAAATAGCTTCCCCATTTAACTCTTTAGCTAATTTAGAAGCAACATGGAAAGTCCTATTTGCAACAAAAATAGCTTTTAAATTCTTTTCAGCCAATGCTTTTGCAACAAGTGACCCCATTTTCCCAGCACCAATTACTAAAACATTTTTACCATGTAAATCACCAATATGTTTTTCAGCTAAATCTACTGCTGCAGATCCAATAGATACATGGCCTTTATTGATTTTAGTTTTAACTCTAACAACTTGACCAACATGAATAGCTTTAGTAAAAATATTATTTAAAATCTTACCACAATGGTTTTCTTTAAAAGCACGAGACCTTGAACTTTTAATTTGACCTAATATTTGATCTTCACCAATAATCATAGATTCTAGACCAGAAGTCATTCTTAAAAGATGTAAAAT
>JAJDHW010000136.1 GCA_030266405.1 Methanobrevibacter sp. OttesenSCG-928-I08 | reverse complement strand
TATATGAACATAAAAATGCATTACTTTTTGTTGGGGGAGTTGCAGCTGCAATTATTGGTAAAAAAGTACTAGAAAGCGATGTTGTAAAAAAATCTACAGTTAATGCTATGGCACAGGTTATGACAATTCAAAAAGATGCAGAGGAAACTTTTCAAAATATGAAAGAAGATGCAGAAGATATTTGTCATGATGCTGAAGAGTTAAATAAAAAAGAAATTTATGTAGAAGATAAGTCTAAAAAATAGCTATTTCTCTAAAGTTTAAGAGACGTTTTTATGAAATTTAAAATTGTCTATGATAATAATGAGAATAGAATTAGGATAAGGGTAGGAAGAGCTGCTTTCAGTCAAAATGAAGGTTATGGTTTAGAGGAACTAATACTTAAAAAAATTATGTAAATAATGTTACAACATCTCATAGAAATGGGAGTATTTTAATTGAATATAAAAACCATTCAAAAAAACATTATCTACTAAAATTTTTACAAAATATAGGTATTGATGATCTTTTTGAAGCTGAAGGTAGAGAAAAAAATATTTTAAAAGAAATTGACGATGAATTTTATTGGAATTTAGCAAAAAAATTAGCAAAAAGATTTTTAACTGTTATTTTCATACCTATTCCTATACGGACTATTATTACATTATATGATTCAATAGATTACTTGAAAGAAGGATTAAAAAGTTTAATGTCATTTGAAATCAATGTTGCATTACTTGATGGTGTTGCAATAGCTGGTTCTTTATTAGATAAATCTTTCTCATCTGTATCTTCATTAATGTTTTTATTATCTATTTCAGATTTATTAGAAAGTTACACAGTAAAACGTGCAAAAAATACTTTACAAAGTAGTTTAGCTTTAAATATTGATACAGTATGGCTTGTTACATCAAATGGTACAGAAATTAATACTCCTATATCTAAAATATCAAAAGAAGATTATATTAAAGTTAGAACTGGTGAAATAATTCCTGTTGATGGTACAGTAGTTGAGGGGGATGCAATGATAAATGAATCTTCAATGACTGGTGAACCATTAGCTATTCATAAATCAGTAGATAGCACTATCTATGCTGGAACTGTTGTAGAAGAAGGATCAATAATCATTGAAGTTAGATCAGTAAATGAAGAAACTAGAATTAATAAAATTATTAAATTAATTGAAGATTCCGAAGATTTAAAAGCTAATATTCAAAGTAAAGCTGAAAGATTAGCAGATAATATAGTGCCTTATAGTTTTGCTACAACAATTGCAACTTATGCACTTACACAAGATGCTCAAAAAGCATTATCAGTTTTAATGGTAGATTTCTCATGTGCCATAAAACTATCAACACCTCTTGTTGTAATATCTGCTATGCGCGAAGCATCTAATGAAAAACTTTTAGTTAAAGGTGGAAAATTTTTAGAATCATTTGCACAAGCAGATACTATAGTTTTTGATAAAACAGGAACCTTAACTAATGCTTCTCCAAACGTAGCTAAAGTTATTTCACTTGGTGATTATTCTCGTGAAGAAATTCTTAAAATGGGAGCTTGTATAGAAGAACACTATGCACATAGTGTTGCTCGTGCTATTGTTAAACAGGCTGAAAAAGAAAAGTTAAATCATGAAGAAGAACATGCAGAGGTAAAATATATAGTTGCCCATGGTATTGTTACTCATTATGGTGATAAAAAAGTTATTATTGGAAGTAAACATTTCATTGTTGATGATGAAAATATCAAATTCACTAAAAAACAAAATGAAATCATAGATAAAAATTCTAATGAATATTCTATTATTTACTTAGCTATTGATGGAAAATTAGAAGGTATTTTCTGTATTGATGATCCGGTTAGAGATGAAGCTAAAGATGTTATAAATTCACTTAAGACATTAGGAATCAATAAAGTTATAATGCTAACAGGAGATAGTGAAAATGCAGCTTATCATGTTTCTATTGAATTAGGAATAGATGAATATAAATCTCAAATACTTCCTGAAGATAAAGCAAAAATCATTGAAGATATAAAACAAAATGGAAATCAAGTTATTATGGTTGGAGATGGTATCAATGATTCTCCAGCATTATCTACAGCAAAT
>JAJDHW010000135.1 GCA_030266405.1 Methanobrevibacter sp. OttesenSCG-928-I08 | reverse complement strand
TTACTTTAAAAAAGTCAATGAAATAAAGACTTTTGGTTGTTCAAACTGCCTCCCAGGAAAAATAGGATGTGAAAGATGCAGTAAAGGAATAGCTGAATCAGGAAGTGAATTTAAAACTCCTTTTGAGGTTATGACTGAAGTACAAAATACTCTTATGATGAGTCCTATGAGAGATAGTGGTTTAAAAGCAAATATTACTGGTGGTGGAGATGTAAGTTGCTATCCTCATTTAGAAGAAATAACTAGTGGATTAAATCAATTATCATTACCTACACATTTAGGATATACTAGTGGAAAAGGAATAGATGATAGTGAAATAGCTACAAGATTAATAAAGAATGGAGTAGATGAAGTTACATTTACATTATTTTCAGACAATCCTGAAATAAGAAAAGAATGGCTTAGAGACCCTAATCCTGAAGAATCTCTTAAAGCATGTAAAACATTTGCAGAAAACACAGAATTACATGCTGCTTCTGTTATAATTCCTGGAGTAAATGATGGAGAAATACTCAAAAACACATGTACTACTTTAGAAGAATGGGGTGCAAAAGCTTTAATTTTAATGAGATTTGCAAATACAACTAATGAAGGTTTAATTTTAGAAAATGGACCTATTCTTAAAGATTTTGAATCTCAACCAGTAGATGAATTTGAAGAACTTGTTAAAAAAACTAATTCTGAGTTTAATTTAAGAGTTACTGGAACTCCAGTATGTGATGTTGAAACAGGATCTCCTTTTGCAATATCAAAAGAAGAAAATGAAGTATTTTTACAGTTTATTCCAAAAGTAACAGGAGAAGCTACAATTATTACATCTAAAATAGCTAGTCCTTACATATCTAAGATATTTGATAAACTTGAAGCACCTGATGTAAACATTATTCCTGTAGAAAAAGAAATTGCTTGTTTAATAACCAAAGATGATTTAAAAAATATAGATTTATCTGATGTAAAAGAATCTATTTTAATTCCAGGCCGATCTTTTGTTCATCAAAAAGATGCAGAAGAAATATTAAGTGCTGATGGTGTAGATCGTATTGTTGGAAGAGGCCCAGATACTTTAAGTGTTGATGGAGAACTAAGTGGAACTTTAACTGATGAACAAGTTATTGAAAAAGAATTAGAACAATTTAACCATTTAGTTGAAGCTATAAACTTCTTTGGAATGAAAAAAAAAATTTAAAGTTCAATTTTTGAACTTTCACTATATATTTTTACTAAAATATAATCATACATTAATGATTTTTTAATATCAGCAATATCTTTTAATTTTATACCATTAACAACTACATTTTCAACATCTTCATGATATTCATTATATTTTAATTTAACTCTAACACCATCAAGTTGAGTTGTAACTGGTGATGGAGATATAGATTCTTTAGTTGCAGGTATTTGATTTTCAATTGCATTTTTAACTACAATAGATGGTACAATTGGAGCATCATTCTCCATTTCTCTTTTTTTATTATTTAAAACTTCTTCAACAACTTTAACAAGTTTTTTTAAGGCTCTAATATCATGACCTCTTCTAAGTCTTCTAGGAATTCTTCCTAAATCACTAACATATGCATCAATACCTGGGAGTTCATCAAGAGATATCTCTGGAGCCCCAGTAACAATAACTGGAATGTCCAAATCATCAAACAAAAAAGATTTATCTAAAATACATTGTTTAAAACTACCTAATGCAAAAACAGCTAAATCATGTTCTTCGATTAACTTTTTCTCTTCTTCAGTGATGCTTGAAGTCCCTTTACCATCTCCACGAGCTAATCCAATCATATTATCTTTAGCCCCAAATTTACGTAGGTATTCTGATATATCACAAGCAGAATGAGGAAGATGGTGTCGTGCCAGAGTTGGTGATACAATAGCTATTTCAGAACCTGCCATAGGAGCTATAGAAAGTTTTGCTAAAAGTTCTTTAGATTTTTCTTTAATTTTATCAACATCATCTAAAGGAACAGCCATATTTAAAATAAAATCTCCTTGAATAACATTTTCTTGGAGAATAATTCCACCTAAATCTTCAATAAGTTCTTTAAGCTCATCACTTTTATGAACTCCACCATTAAAAGTTAATGTTTCATACATATAATCGCCT
>JAJDHW010000134.1 GCA_030266405.1 Methanobrevibacter sp. OttesenSCG-928-I08 | reverse complement strand
GGAATTTGATGTTGGAAAAAGAAAATCAGATATAAGCAGAGCTAAAATTCTTGTTTCAGCTGATAGTCCGGATCTTTTAAATAATATTCTTGATGATTTAACAGGATTAGGTGCTTCAATAGCTGAAATTAAAGAAGCTGAACTCGTTCCTTCTCCAAAAGATAAAGTTGCTCCAGAAGGTTTCTATTCTACTAGTAATCATATTACGCATGTTTTAAATAAAGGTGATTGGTTAGTTGTAGAAGATATAGAAATGGATTGTATGGTTGTTATTGATGAAAATGAAAGAAAAGCATTTTGTAAACCAATATCTAATTTAAAAGAAGGAGAATTGGTTGTTGTAGGTCATGATGGGATAAAAGTAACTCCTCTTCAACGGTCTAGGGGTAAGAAAAATACTTTTGAGTTTATGAATAGTGAAGTTTCATCTGAAAAACCATTAATGTCAATTGTAGATAATATTGCAAGGGAAATGAAGGAAATTAAAGAAAAAGGTGGAAAAATAGCTATTGTTGGAGGGCCAGCTATTGTACACACAGGTTCTGCAGATATTTTGGCTTCTTTAATTAGAGAAGGGTATATTGATGTGTTATTTGCAGGAAATGCAATAGCTACTCATGATATTGAAGCAGCTATTTTTGGAACTTCTTTAGGTGTTGATATTAAAACAGGTGAAATAGTATCACATGGTCATACTCATCATATGAGAGCTATTAATAAAATCAATAATTCTGGTTCTATTAAAGAAGCTGTTGAAGATGGAACATTAAAAAAAGGAATAATGTATGAATGTGTTAAAAATAATGTTCCATTTATTCTTGCAGGTTCTATTCGTGATGATGGGCCTCTTCCAGATGTAATCACAGATGTAATCAAATCTCAAGAGAAAATGAGGGAATATACTCAAGATTTAGACATGGTTATTATGATATCCACTATGTTACATTCAATAGCTACTGGTAATTTATTACCTTCTAGGGTTAAAACTGTTTGTGTAGATATAAATCCTTCTACTGTTACAAAATTATCTGATCGTGGAAGTTCTCAAGCTGTTGGTATTGTAACAGATATTGGGGCATTTTTACCAGTTCTTCAAGAATCGTTACAAAATGAATAAGGGGTAATTAATGCATTTTAGAGCTTATATGTTAGATGTTTATACAAATTTTGTATATCCTGTTGAAATTTTTGTTAAAGGTGATTTAATAGAAGATGTAATTCCTATTGTCACTGATAAAGAACATGATGTGGATTTTGAAGGAATTCTACTTCCAGGATTTATTGATGCTCATATACATATTGAAAGCTCCATGCTTACACCAAGTGAATTTGCAAAAAATGCAGTTAAATATGGTACAACATCTGTTATTGCAGATCCTCATGAAATAGCTAATGTATGGGGGGTGGAAGGTGTCAAATCAATGATTGAAAATGCAAATTCAACTCCTCTTGATTTTTATTTTACTGCACCGTCATGTGTGCCTTCTACTTCTTTTGAAACCTCCGGTGCAATATTAGATATTGGTGAAATTGAAGAATTATTTTTAAATGAAAAAGTTATAGCTCTTGGAGAAGTGATGAATTTTGAAGGGGTAATTAATGAGGATATTGGAGTTTTAAATAAAATAGATTTAGCTCATTCTTATCAAAAACCTATTGATGGTCATGCTCCACTTTTAACAGGTAAAGATTTAGAAAAATATATCTCGAGGGGAATATATACTGATCATGAATGTTCAAGTTTTGATGAAGCTATTGAAAAAAAGAAACTTGGTATGAAAATTATGGTTCGTGAAGGGTCATCTGCTAAAAATATGGGATCTCTTTTTAATTATGATGATAGAATAAATTTTCTGAAAAAGGAAGGATTTTTAGATGAATTAAATTATGAAGATTTTGAAGAAGCACTTGAGAGACCAATTTTTGATTTTTTAGTATGTGATGATAAAAATCCAAATGATCTTTTAGAAGGACACTTAGATTCTCTAATTAAAAAAGCTAGATCTTTAGGAATTGATGTAATAGAAGCTATTAAAATGGTTACAATTAATCCTGCAACATATTATGGTTTAAATTCAGGTGCAATTTCAAATGGTAAAAAAGCTAATTTTGTATT
>JAJDHW010000133.1 GCA_030266405.1 Methanobrevibacter sp. OttesenSCG-928-I08 | reverse complement strand
TTAAAAATATGCAAAAATTTATATCAATTTTCATTTTAATTATACTGTTAGTATCTACACCAGTATATTCAACAAGTGTTTTTTTAACAGCAGATAATATTCTAGGTGAAGAAGAAGACCTAGAAATGTTAAATTCAATAAAAAATTTCATTGAAGAAACAAGTGATTTACAAATTATAGTAGATAATGATGCTCCAGGCCCTGGAGAAGGAACAAGAGCTATTTTAAGTAATACTGATGTAAGTGTTGCATTAGCTGCAGCATGCGCTGGGAATTTTTTAGAACTTGCAAAATATTCTGCAGCATCAGATAAACAGATAATTTATGTAAATATTGGTGATTTTGATATAGATACTGAAGAATCTTTAAGAAGAGCTTGGGATGATAATTATTCAAATGAAACATTTGCAGGAATAAGAAATCCAGGAAAATTTTTAAATGACGCAGGTGTTTTTACAATACAACCTTTAAAAGAATATCCTGAAGCTGGAAGTAATCGTGGATTTATAAGTTCTAGTAATGATGATGTTAATAAATACATTGCAGAAGAAGTTGTAAATGATGTGAATTCCTATAATTCAAATAGCTCTAAATCATTAAATACAAATTTAATAAATTATCATAAGATAAAACCCTCAGTTATGGCAATTGGAAGTAGTGAACTTGTAAAAGATACAAATGGAGAATTTGAATCTAACTATAATTCATTTACTGCTCCACAATTACTTTATTTAATTAGTACTTATTTAGGTAGTGATGGAATAGACACCCCATCCTCATATGAAAGTCCAGATTCCCCATTAAAATATTCTTTATTTGCAAAAAATTACTATAGTATTGGAGATTATATGGAAATGGGAGAAATAGTCAAAGAATATATGGATGAAAATGGAAAAGCTCCAAATTATATTATTTATGATGGAGCTATAATTAGCTATTATGACTTGGTTTATAACTTTGGATTAATAACAGAAAATCATACAGAATCTAGTAATATGGGTTTTGAGCGAGAATATGCATTCCACAAATATCATGAAAACATACTTGTAGATATTATCCCAATAGTCTTAATTCTTGGAATTTTATTTATAATCTATCTAGGAATTAGAAAAATTAAAGGATAATTTCTTTAATTTTTATTCTAGGGAAAAAAAATAGCTATTTCATAAAAAATAACATTAAAATTAATTTTTTTATTAAATTTTATTGAAAATACATTTAACTATGTAAAAATAACTTCAAATAAAGTATTCTAATGAGTTTTCAAAAAATCTTATTCACAACATATATTATTTACAATAATATCTCTTAAAAATTATACAAAATCAAGATTCATGAAAAATTGAATTAATCGAATTATCAGAGAAAATTAAAAGATATTTACGAATAAAAAGTTCCACATTTTACAATAATTCAAAAATACTTCAAAAAACTAATCATCCACTAAATTAAAAGAACTAAGCAGTTTAATACTCTCACAAAAATGAAATACAAGAAGAAATAATTGCATTAGATGGATCAGGATTTTACAAATGACTATCCTAATAACTATTACCCAATAATTCGTAGAAAAGAAAGAAAAAATTACATCAAAAACCATATATCGTTAAAACTCTTTAAATCATTAGATAACACAAGACAATAAAAACTAAAATACAATACAACTTTTGCAATATTTACATTGAGAAATATTAAAAAATATAACTCTCATTATATAGTTGCAGACAGAGCATATGATACAAAATTTATAAGAAAATGTATAAACGAATAAATAAATGTATTTGACCAAATACTCTTAAAAACACGAGCTAAAAAATGGGAATTATAGATAAATATCCATATGAATTCAAACACAAAATATATAAAAAAAGAAACAATGCAGAATCCGTATTTAGTGTAATAAAAAGAAAATTCAAAGGGAACTAATTATAGTAGAAGTACACATATATCAAATAAATAAACCAAACTCAAAAACACAATTACAACATCTACAGATCAACACAAATCAATGAAAAAATAGGGATTTCTACAAAGCATATATAAAATTTTTTTATCCAGCTTGTTTAGGATTAATATATAAAAATTTAATTATAAGTTAATAGCAAAAATATAATTATTAATTAATTATTATTTTC
>JAJDHW010000132.1 GCA_030266405.1 Methanobrevibacter sp. OttesenSCG-928-I08 | reverse complement strand
ATCCTCAGTAGTTCCTTCAAAATCAAGTTGAACATTATTTTGATTTTGTTTATTAATTGTTAGTTTTGTTTGAATTTTTGTTTCATGTCTATCTTTAAGAAAATCCCATATATAATTGATTAATAAAGGTAAAATAATATTTTCCACTATTATTTCACCTAATCGCATTATATCTGAATGTAACATTAATTCCTTATAATCACTTTCTTCAATGCAAACTCCTGCTTTTATATTTTCATCATCTTTTGTTTTTAAAAATTCATAAAATGGTCTCATTTCTGTATGGAAAGTTAATTTATCTATTTCCCCTAAATTTATTTCTTCAGGAACAAAAAGTATATTTGTGTTTTCTAATTCTTTTTTCAATTCTGGAGATATAAATGGTTTACTAATCCAAGTATCAAAAGTCTCATTTGTTTTTATAGTTTTTAATTTTTTTTCTGAATTACCCATAAAATCACTATATTTCAATATTACCTTTAAATTATTATTTATTTTTATTAAACCTCGTATAAAATTTGTTTTTATTTAAACGAATAAATATGTTAAATTTATCATTAAAATTAGGAAATTTTTTATATTATAATATCAAATATTTGATTGTTAGAATATTATTTAATTCTCTAAAGCAAACAATTTCTTGTAAGTAATAGTCAGTTTGTTGAAAAATTAAAAAACCTAGAAACAGAACCATACCAACTATAAGTAACTTGTAGAATCATGAATTTTAAAAGTATTGTTTTGTATTTCCATATCTTTAAAACATCTTTATTTTAATTTAATTATAGTTTGTTGATTTAAATTTATTAAATATATAGCTTGATATAGACTAAGTCTTCTTTTTATCAGATTATTGTTAAAGACCAATTGTTAATATTGTTTCTTAAATTATAATTTTCAAAAAATATTTATATTTTAATATACATATTATTAAACAGAAAATTAGTAAAAAATGAGAAAATTCATATTTTTATCTTCAAATCAATCGGACAGTGATCTGAACCCATTACATCAGATTCTATCCATGAATCAATTACATTTCCTTTAAATTTAGTATTTACAAAGAAATAATCAAGTCTCCATCCTACATTCCTTAAACGTGCTCTTGTTCTATAACTCCACCATGTATATTGATCTGGTTCTTGAT
The DNA here is from genome assembly GCA_030266405.1 of Methanobrevibacter sp. OttesenSCG-928-I08. GTDB lineage: Archaea > Methanobacteriota > Methanobacteria > Methanobacteriales > Methanobacteriaceae > JAHKLT01. Next base: position 1,026 of record JAJDHW010000132.1, on the reverse strand, counting down.
TAAACATTCGAAATGTATCAACATATCCATTACTTAAAAACTTGTCAACCCACTCTCTTTCAATTGGTAAAAATCCTGAAACTTTCTCATTTTCTTTTGGTCTAGCTATATCAATCTCTTTATGTGCAGTGTTTAAATCACCACACATGATTAAATTACTTCCAGCTTCTTTTAAATTGTTGACATACTCAAGAAAGTAGTCGTAAAATTCAAGTTTATACTGTAATCTGTCATCACTCATCCCACCATTTGGCCAATATACATTCATTAAAATAAAATCATCAAAGTCCAAACGTAAAAATCTTCCCTCATTATCAAACTTTTCTTCACCCATATCTGTAATAACTTCATTAGGTTCTATTTTTGAGAAAGCAGCAACACCACTATAACCTTTTTTAACACTAGCTGATGAGAAATAAGAATGATATTTATCATTACGATACAATTCTTTTGGAATTTGGTCTATTTGAGCTTTTGTCTCTTGAAACAATATTACATCAGAATCAACAGTGTTAAACCACTCCATAAATCCCTCTTTTTTATAAATAGCTCGAATACCATTAATATTCCAAGAAGTAAAACTTAATTCATTCATTATTAACACCATAATTATATTTTTTCATAACATCTTGTTTTGGACAAGCTTTAATTTGATTTTTACCATACATTCTTCGAGTTGCTGGGTTTGATTCTAATGCAAAGTATTTATCAGGATTATCTCCATATTTTGGAAAAACTGCATTTGTAAGCCAATATTGTTTTATCTCAGGAGGAGTCATGCCTCTATTCCAATATGAATCATCAGGTACAAATCCTGTTTCTTCTTTAATATGATCTAATGTTTCTGTTTTAAATTTTTCAGGTCTTGCTGTAATTAATATAACAAAATTATCTTTTATTAAATCAATTAATTCCTCTTCATAAGTTTGATTATAAATCCTTCCAGGATACCTTCCACCACATGTTTTTGAATTACTAACTAAAGTATAATTCAAATCTAATAAAATAATTTTATCATTAAATATA
>JAJDHW010000131.1 GCA_030266405.1 Methanobrevibacter sp. OttesenSCG-928-I08 | reverse complement strand
TACCAAAGAATGTAATTGAAATATCTCCACTAGAATCTTCTAGTCTAGCTGGAATCATTAAAAGATATTTAGGTTCATCAACCTCTTCACCACAGAAATCACAAACAAATTCATCATCCCCTTGTTCTATAGTGTTATTACAATGTGGACATTTAGAAAGTAAAATTTTATTTCCATAAACATCATTTAAGGTTCCACTAATTTTAACATTAGAATCATTGTCTTCTAAAGCATCAATTGTTTTGGATTTATAGATAATTTCTTGTAATTCCTCATTAGTAGGTAAAGAATTAGTTTCATCATCATTTGGAGTTAAAATATTTGTAGCATCATTGACACTTAACTCTAAACGGTCGTTGTTGAAATTTACTCTAGGATTTTCTAATTTAATAGCTTGACCAACTTCTAAATTAGAATCAGCACTTGAATTCCATAAGACAACACGCATAGAACCAGTATCATCAGCTATATCCATGTTTCTAACAAGTCCAGAAGTTCCATCTTGTTTTTGGAATTCTCTAGGTTCCTGAATATCAATTATCCTACCTACAACACGGATATTTCTATCATCTTCTTCTAAGTCCATGATTTTCTTTTGAGTATAAATCATTTCTTCTAATGTTTCAAAAGAAGGTAATATAGCTGCTTCTTCTTCGTTGAGTTTAATAATCCTAGAAGTTTTACCAACATTCAAATCTACTGCATACATTCCCATTTTGGTTCTTGCATTTTCAATTTGATATGCATCACCTGGTTTAAAATTCTCTTGGGCTTTTTCATCCCAAAAAGAAACCCTAATTGTTCCAGTTTCATCTGCAAAATTAATGGATCTAACAATCCCTACAGTACCATCATCTCTTTGAAATTCTGACATTTCATTAACAGAAATTACACGACCAATAATATCAACTTCTTCCCCATCGTCTTCTGCATCTTGAACTTCTTCAATTTTAACAGGACCAATTTGAGTACGATATTCATTTAAAACATCTCTAGTTGCATCATCAATTTCAGGATTTGTTATAATGTTACTATTCCAATTAGTATTAACCCTATATCCACTTGTAGCATATTCATCAAATTCTATATTACCCCCAGTTATTTTGATAATATCTCCTTTGTTAATTTCTAATTTAGTATCATCACCCCAAAGCGTAATTCTAATAGATCCAGTATCATCCATTATTTCAATAGATTTAACATAACCTTCACTACCATCTGCCCTATTAAAAGTAATTGTATCTTGAATCTTTGTTACAATACCTAATAATGATACATCTTTTTGTTCATGAGCATCTGTTATTTTAATTATATTTTCTTCAAATTCAGGAAGTTCAAAATCGCCTTTTACAATTCTTCCATCCCATTGAGATAAAGATATATCTCCATTTCTTTCTCTAACTTGAGCTGCTAATATTTTAACAGAGTCTCCTTCTTTTAACTCTAAAGAATCAATTAAAGTAACATCCTTATTCCATAAAGTATATGAAGTTTTTCCGGTTGCATCTTGAAGTTCAAGTGATACAACTTGTCCTTCTTTACCATTTTTATTAAAAGTTCTAACACTTGGAATTCTAATAATTCTTGCAATTACATTAACTTGAGTATCAGGTTCTAAGTCTTCAATATAAGTAATTGGTTCCGAATATTCTGGAAATTCAGTGAAATCATCTTTATCTAATTTATTTAATGTAGAACGTGGTTGTAGACTGCCTTCTAAACCTCTATAACCATCTTTTATATCTACCTTCTTAATTTGGATAACATCCCCTTCATTGACTTTTTTAAGAAGTTTAATATTTTCTGTCCAAAATACTACCCTTATATCACCAGTATCATCTGCAATTTTTAAATTACATAATTTACCAGGCCTATTATCTTTTTTAGTAACAAAAGTTTTAGGATTAGATATACTCATAACTCTTCCAATTATATTCACAGTATTTCCATTTTCTAGTTTAGATATTTTATCAGTTGCATGTTCTTCTTTATTAGAGATTGTTTCATTTTTTTCTGTAACATGTTTTCCAACAACCATACGTGCAAGGTCAATATCTTCCATGAAACTTACATCATCATATTCTTTTCTAAGAGATTCCATTTCTTCTTGGAATTCTTCTTCAGAAACTTTATCTTTAATTTTTTCATATTCTTCTAAAATTTCGTTTTCCATACCAAACCCTCGTATTGATTAAATATAAATTTGAACATTGTGTGT
>JAJDHW010000130.1 GCA_030266405.1 Methanobrevibacter sp. OttesenSCG-928-I08 | reverse complement strand
TTGGAAATATCCATTTTATTAAATAAATAAATTACAGGGATTCCTTTAAATACTTTTTTAATTTCTTTAAGTAAATTAAACTGACTTTCTAATGGATAACCACATGTTTCAGATCCATCAAAAATAAATAAAATTGCATCAGCTAAATGTTCTAAAGCTACCATTGCATTTAGCTCAATATCATTCATATCTAAAACTGGCCTATCAAGTAATCCTGGAGTATCAATAATTTGAATATGCTTCCAATTTCTTTCAATATGTCCAATTTGAATTCCTTTAGTTGTAAAAGGATAATCTGCTACTTCAGGTTCTGCTCCACTAATTTGTTTAAGTAAAGTAGATTTACCTACATTTGGAAATCCAGCTATTACAATTGTTGTTGCATCAAAATCAATTGTAGGCATATTTCTTAAATTCTTTTTTGCAAAATCAAGAAAATCAAGATCTTTTTTAATTTTATTTAAAACAGATGCAATTCTGCCATATGCTTGTCTTCTAAGCTCACTAGCTCTTTCAGAAGGATTTTTACGAATTTTACTTCCATAGTCTTTTTCAAGTTGAGTTATTATTCCATAAGCCCAGTTAAGAGCACCTAATGATTTTTTCATATCATCTACTCCAACTGTAATATCTATGTAATCTTGATAAAATTCAGGTAACTCTTCGATAGGAGGTACGCGGTCTAAAATCATTTTTAATCTATCTTTTATAACTTGACATGCAGTTATAACACGGACTTCCTCAACTCTTTTTCCTTTTAAGTGTTTAGGTATTTTTGAAGTTCTTGCTTGATCAGCTGCTTTTTTGCCTCTTCTAAATCCTTTATCTAATAATTCATCAGGCGTAGGTATTGTTGGTATCATCATTCTTATCACATCTCTTAAATTTTTGTCTTAATTTTAAGAACTTCCTCCAACTAGAGCATCTAAAATTCTTGTATGAGGTCCTCCATCACCAACTGGTGCAGTTTGCCCTCCTTTACCACAAAAACCAACACTTAATTTAAAATCAGATCCTAAAGCATCAACATGTTTTAAAGTTTCTAAAATATTTCCAGATAAGGAAACATCTCTTAAAGGTTCTTTTATTTCACCATTTTCAATTTTAAAAGATTCTGCAGCATTAAATTGGAAAATTCCTTTTCCAGTATCTACTTGCCCTCCTCTTGAACCTTTTAAATATATTCCATCTTTTATATCTTCAACTAATTCATCAAAATTCATATCTCCTGGTTTTAAATAAGTATTACTCATACGTACAATTGGTTGATCAGATAAAAGAGACCTTGCATTTCCTGAAGATTTTCTATTAAGTTTTGATGCACTTTCTCTTGAGGTAAGTAAACTTACAAGTTTTCCGTCTTCTACAAGTTGGTTTGGTTTGGTTTTTACTCCTTCAACATCATAGGGATAATATCCAAATCCTTCTTTTAAACTTGCATCATCTACAATATTTACAATATCTGAAGCTATTTTTTCATTTAGTTTTCCTTTTAATATAGAATCATTTTGAAGAATTAAATCTCCTTCAACAGCATGACCTAAAGCTTCATGAATAAAAACTCCAGTTAATTCACTATCTGTAACTACTGGAAATCTTCCTGACGGAGGAGTACTTGCTTTTAAAAGTCTTGAAGCTTTTTCCCCTATATTTCTTCCAAATTTTTCAATATCTGCATTTTTTAAAACTTCAAATCCGCTTGCACCACCAATACTTCCATGTCCAAATTGAATTACATCACCTGATGAAGCTGTTGCATTTAAAAACAATCCAACTCTTGTTTCATCCATTAAAATAGAGCTACCTTCACTACTTAAAAATAGTGTTTCTAATTCACTATCAGAATAATTAACTGTAATACTTTTTACATCACTAATATTTGCAGCATTATTTGCATCATTTAATAGCTCTTTTTTTTCTTCAATTTCAACAGAGGATACTGGGATTTTACGTTCAGTTTTCACTTTATCTTCGATAATATTAGTTTCTGAAAGTTCAATGTCTCCTTCAAGTGAATTTGATATTTTCAAAGAAGTTTTAGCTATTTCTTCTAAATTTTCTATATCATTTGTATATGCAAAGCCCCAAGCACCATTATTTAAAACTCTAATTCTTGCACCTAAACTAATTCCTGTGTTAATTGATTGAATTTGACCATCTTTCATAACTAAATTAGTGTTATTTCCTTTTCCAGCTCTGATATCTACATAATCAGCATTAGAGATGGTTTTATCTATAATATTTTTA
>JAJDHW010000013.1 GCA_030266405.1 Methanobrevibacter sp. OttesenSCG-928-I08 | reverse complement strand
TAAAAAAAGATTAATCTAAAAAATACAACATAACATTAAAGTTATTCAAAAATCTATGGACGAAAAATAAAAAAAGTGAAAAAAAATTAAAAAAATAAAGAAATATTTAAAATAAAAAAATATTAACTTAATAAAAATCAATGTGTAACTTAGTTAACATCGAACTTGTTAATTTCCATATCTTTAGCTAGTAAATCAGTAGTATCTTCTACAAATTTTGTGAAATGACTAGTTTCCATATGTTTATCAAGATCTTCATCACTTCTCCATTGTTCAACCATTACATAAGTATTATCTTCTTCACAATCAAGATATAATTTATAACTAATGCAACCATCTTCCAATCTTGTATTTTTCAAAATATTTTCAGTAGTTTTTAAAAATTCTTCCTTTTTACCATCTTTTATAGATATATTTGCTAAAACAAAAATCATTTATCACACCTTCTATCCAATGTATCGTAAATCATCACGATCTTGAGCAGTGGTTTTATTAATCATGTCTTGTTCCATTTGTTGAGCTTTAGCTAACATTTCTCTTGTTTCTTCAGCTCTTTCTTCTAATTTATCAACATTAATTTCAATACTTAAAAGAGAAGATAATTTTTCTAAAATAAGTTCAGCAGATTCTGCATCAATAAAATATCCTGGAGTTTCACCCATTAAACATGCTCCTTCAATATTTCGAAGAGCTCCTAAACCTAAAAATAATCCAGATGCCCCTATAATTCCTCCATCATTGGATCTTATTTCAATATCAATTTCTTTTAAAACTTCAACAATTTCAGAACTAGTAGCTGCACCAAATACCCTATATTTTTCTACAGGTTGACCAGTAGCTATTCCACCTAAAGTATACATAGTTTTAATATTAAAAGACTCTAAAAAATCTAAAATATCTCCACAAATTTCATATTGCCCTTCAGGAGATAAACCTTGAGTATTTCCAACAAGAAGAATAATATCTTGATTGTTTTCCCCAATGTCTTTTAAATAATATAGTTCATTAACCATATTTTCAACAATTCCTCCTTCACCAACAAATACTTGAGGAGGGAAATATGGAGAATAAATTTCTGCAAATTTAGTAGCTTCAAGCTCAGCAATTATATGATCAGCAGCTAATTTTCCAACATGTCCAATACCTGGAAGAGCTTCAATAAAAATAGGGTTATCTAATTCAATTTCTTCAATAATCTTGATTTCAGTAGGTTTCATTTTATCAACTTAAGTAATATTATTAAACCATAGATTCTTTTTTAAGAATTCTACGGTATTTACCATATTTATCTTCAATAGAAAACTTCGGAGGATAAATAACTTTTAAATCCCCATTACATTTTGGACACTTATCTTTAATAGTGTAAATATTGCATTCAGGACATTTATGCATCTTCATTTTCATTGAAATCACTAAATGATCATTCTAATTCTCTTAAAAATGTTCCATTACCATTAGATTCTTCAATTATTTGAATACATCTATCTGCAGCTTCTTTAAGAGATTTTTCAGCTAATATATAATCTGTTGATTTAACAGTGATCCTATATCTTGGAGCACCAACAGATTGAACTTCTACAACTTCTTTCTCATCACCATTATCTTCAGCTGCTTTAAGAGATTTAATAATAATATCTACTCCATTTGAATCAAAAGTTTCTATATCTACATATCCACTAATTTGAACTTCAGGAGGAGTAATGTTTTTATCTGCAACATCTGCAATAGCTTCAGCCCACTCTTTATTAATACCTTCATCAGTGAGAACTTTTATTCCTTCATCATCTGCAGCTGCTTCAAATGCCCCATAGATATCTCCAAAAATATCCATAAGTTCATAACCTACTTCTTCATATGCTGCATCTAAATTTTTATTTAAGGATTTTGCAGAAAGTTCTAAAAATTTCTCTGCTTTTTGTTCAATTTTCCATTGTTGGATTTTTTTAGTTCTTTGATCTTCTCTGATTCTTTTAAGTGAAGCATCAACATGTCCCTTCTTTGGATTAACTCTGAGAACACGACAAACAATTTTTTGGTTTTCTCTTACATGATCTCTGATATTTTTAACCCAACCAGATGAAACTTCAGAAATATGAATAAAAGCTTCTTTTCCCTCATATTCTTCAAGTTTTGCAAAAGCACCATAATTTAAAACTTTATAAACTGTTCCTACAATAAGTTCCCCTTCATTTGGCCACTCTTGACTTTTTCTTACCATTATAACACCAAAAATAGTTAATTTAAAATAAAAATAAAAAATAAATAGCTAATTAATAGCTTTTAATTTAAAACTTGATCAATATGTGCCATTATTTTAGCTTTAGCTCCACGGGATTTAACAATAGTTTTCCCACAGATGATACATTTAACATCAGAAGCAGCACGATCAAATATGACTTGTTCATTATCACAGTCTAAACATTTAACTTTTAAAAAATTTCCTCTACCTTTACTAGCCATCTTAACACCTATTTAGCTACGAATTCCGGTTTTCCCACTCTGAATGAATTTCTAATATGAGATTTACCGCATTCTTTACATTTATATCTTAAGTCTAATTTCTTTACAGGTTTATTACCAGCAGGTAATGGTCTAGGATATCCTCTATAACCAGCAGTAACTCTTCTGAACTGTCTTTGTCCCCATTTTAATTCACTAGCTTTTCTTTTTTTAGCAGTGTGTAATTCGTGAACTGTATGTCTTTTACAAAAAGGACAATATGTTCTTTTTTCCTTTGGTATTTTCATTTTTATACACCTTTATCGTAATAATAAAATTATTATAAATCTATTTAAACGGATAACTATCCAGTCTTTAATATTGTAAAATAACTTTTAAAACACTAAAAATACAGAAATTAAAACTTTTTTGTAACTGTTTAAGTTTACATGAAGCTAAAATCCAAATTTTAAATAAAAATTTGTCATTATCACAAATAGATACAATTATAATTATGTTTTTAATTTGTATTTAAAGTTAATGGAAAATATTTTCAAAAAAAATAGTTCTAAATTTTAACAACTCTACCTTTATTACTTCGAGTTATTACTTTAGCATTTATATTAGGAATAACAACAATATCTTGTGGTCTAAAAGGACCATAAGATTTTTCATCAACTCCAATGATAGAATCGATATTATCAAAAATTAAAATAGTTTCATTATCTAATTCTTTGTTTAAAGAAGATTCACTAGATTTAAATTGATCATCAATATTTGAATAAATATTTGAAATATCTTCTTCTTTAATAGGATTAGATTTGGGAATATTTGTAGTTACAGATGTCTTTTCTTCTATTGGAATTTCTTTAGGTTTTATTTTAGTTTCAGTTTTTTCAGATTTAGTTTCAATAGGAGTATCTATCAATTTTTTCTCATTTGATTTATCTTCATCATCTTTATCTTTAAATTTATCTAAAGAAATTTTTGTTCTATGATTTTTCAATGTATCTAATAGAGAAAAGTAAAATTTTTCTTCTTCAGGAGTTAAGTTAAGAGGAGTAGTATCTAAAAGGTCAAATTTAGGTTTTCCTGTAAATAAGTGATAAGATCGATGTATATTCATAACTGCAGCATCAGTTATTTTATGTTCTCTTCTTTCACAAACTTCAGTTGCTATTCTTTGAGTATCTTTTAATAAATAGTATTCATCTGAAAAAGGATCATTTCCAGTTGATTCTCTGAGTTTATCTAAATAATTATGAATACTTTCATAAAAATTTTCCTCAACACGAGCTAATGTACTGTTATTACGTTCTTTTTTCTGAATTTGACGTAAATCTTGAAAAAATTCGTCCACTTAACATCATCTCTTAAAAATAAATAAAAAAAATAATTAAAACAAATGAAATTAATCATCTGTTTCTATTCTTGGAGCTAATAAGAAGCTAAGTTCACCATCTTCTGAAACCATTCTAAGTTTAAGGTTTAATGGCATATCATCTCCAAGTTTAATAATAGCTATATCAGAAAATTTATCTGCTTTAAGCATTTCTCTAATTTTTTCCAATGAAAATAATGATTTTACTTCTGTATCAATCTTTTCACCATGAATATACTCAATACTTGCATCACCAAATTCACCTTCAGCAGCAGCAGTGAATTTTTCACTATCTACTTTTAAAGAAATTTTGTCTGAAAAAATATCAATATCATTGATAGAATCCTTTAATAGTGCAAATGGCACTTCAAATCTAGTAGGATGATCTAATTCTGGAGGAGACGGAGCCTCATATTCCATATCGATTAATCTTATTTTAAATCTTCTTTTAGCTTCTCCTTCGAAAGTTATTATAAAATTACCCTCATCTAATGACATTAAAACTCTATCATCAGATTTAGCACGTTTTAAAACTTTCATCAATTCATCAGTATCAATATTGATCTTTTCAGGTTCATCACAAACGTATTCATCGAATAAGCTTGCTTTAAGTTCTAAATGAACAAATGTTATGTGACTACGATCTAAGGCATCTAATCTCATGCCTTCACTATCAGTTTGTATTTGCACTTCATCAACGATTGATGAAATTGCATCAAAACTTGTTTTTAAAATATTAGAATCGCTTAATTCTGCTTTAAACATTTAAAATCCTCTAAATTTTTGTATAAAAATTTATTATGATAAATAATATATAATGTACTACTACCCTCCCTTAATAAACATATAAGGTAAATTAATCAATACATTAATATATATTATATTAGATTTTCATTATTAATAAACTTATAAAAATTTAAATATTATCTACATGCATCTTTCATTTCTTTTACATATTTTTTAAGTGGTTCACTAGCATTTTCTCCATAATCACCAATAATTTTTACTATTGCACTACCAACAATAACTCCATCAGAAACTTTTGAAATATCTCGTGCTTGTTCTGGTGTTGAAATTCCAAACCCAACAGCAGTAGGAATATCTGTTACATTTCTAATTTCATCAATGATTACTTCTAAATCCGTTTCTATTTCGTTTCTAATACCAGTTACGCCTAAAGATGATACTACATAAATAAAACCAGTAGCATCACTTGCAATCATTTGAATTCTTTCTTTAGAACTTGGTGCAATTAAAGATATAACATCAATTCCATGATTTTTAGCAATTTCATCTATTTCATCTTTTTCTTCAAATGGTAAATCAGGAGCAATAATTCCATCAATTTCTAAATCATTACATTTAGAGAAGAATTTTTCATAACCATATGCTAAAACTGGATTAATATATGTTAAAAATACTAATGGAACATCACTTTTTTTCCGAACTTCCTCAAGAATATCAAAAACATCATCAGTATTTATATTACTTTCTAAAGCTCTGAGATTTGCTTGTTGAATAACAGGTCCTTCAGCTAATGGATCTGTAAAAGGAATTCCTATTTCTATTAAATCACATCCTGATTCTGCCATATCTAAAATATATTGAATTGATTTTTCTTTATTTGGATCACCTGCAGTTACAAAACCGATAAATGCAGTGCCGTCTTTAAACGCATTAGCTATATTACTCATTTAAATCAACTCCTTTATATTTTGCAATTGACGCAACATCTTTATCACCACGACCAGACAAACAAACAACAATTATTTCATCTTTATCCATTGTAGGAGCAAGTTTTATAGCGTGAGCTACTGCATGTGCACTTTCAATTGCTGGAATTATTCCTTCCATTTTTGATAAATATTCAAAAGCATTAACCGCCTCATCATCAGTTATAGAATAATATTCAGCTCTTCCAATCTCTCTTAAATTAGCATGTTCTGGTCCAACACCAGGATAGTCTAATCCTGCAGATATAGAATAAACTGAAGAAATTTGCCCATATTCTTCTTGGCAAAAAATTGATTTCATACCATGTAAAATTCCAATTTTTCCAATAGACATTGTAGCTGCATTAAGTGGAGTATCAGCTCCTTTTCCACCACCTTCACAACCAATTAATTTTATATCCTCATCATCTAAGAAATGGTAGAATGACCCCATAGCATTACTTCCACCACCAACACAAGCTATTACTGCATTTGGTAATTTTCCTTCTTTTTCTAAAATTTGTTCTTTCATTTCTTTACTTATGACAGTTTGAGCATCTCTAACAATCATAGGATAAGGATGAGGACCCATAGCAGATCCTACAATATAATGAGTATCATAAAAACGGTCAGCCCATTCTCTAAATGTATCATTTACCGCATCTTTTAATGTTTTAGTACCATTTGTAACTGTATGAACTTTAGCTCCTAATAATTCCATCCTATATACATTTAAGGCTTGTCTTACAGTATCTTCTTCACCCATAAAAACTTCGCATTCCATTCCAAGTAAAGCTGCAGCAGTAGCTGTTGCAACACCATGTTGACCTGCACCAGTTTCTGCGATAAGTCTTGTTTTTCCCATTTTCTTTGCAAGAAGAGCTTGTAATAAAACATTGTTTATTTTGTGTGAACCTGTATGGTTCAAATCTTCACGTTTAAAATAAACTTTAGCTCCTCCCAAATCTTTAGTCATCCTTTCAGCGTAATATAAAAGAGAAGGCCTTCCAGCATATTCTTTTAATAATTCATCAAGCTCTTTTATAAATTCTGGATCATTTTTATAATGTTCATATTGTTCTTCCAAATCAATAAGCTCATTCATCAATGTTTCAGGAGCATATTGGCCCCCATATTTACCATATCTTCCTCTAGACAATTTTTCAACCTCTATAATTTTTTTAATTTTATCATTATCTTTATAACCATTAGTTTCAACACCACTACTTATATCAACAGCAAAAGGTTTAATTTGATTAATAGCTTCTTTAATATTATCACTATTTAATCCTCCTGCCAAAAATAATGGCTTTTTAATATTCTTAATTAGACGCCAGTTAAAAGTGTTTCCACTTCCTTTTCCACTATCCAATAATAAGTAATCAATTACATCATCATATTCATTAAAATTATTTATGTTCTCTTTTATTTCAATAGCTTTGATTATAAGTAAATTATTATTTGTTTTTTCTTTTAGTTTTTTAATATAATCTATGTCTTCATTTCCATGAAGTTGAGCAATTTCAATTATTCCTTCATCAAATAATTTAATAATATTTTCCATATTTTCATTGACAAAAACACCTACTGATAAAATATTTTTATCTAAAATTAATTTTAAAGATTTTGCTTTATTAAAATCAATTCTTCGAGGACTTTCTGCAAAAACAAACCCTACATAATCAGGTTTGTGTTTATTTATGATTTCAATATCTTCTTCACTTTTGAGCCCGCAAATTTTGACTTTAGTCATTTTTAAACTCCTTAATTAATTTAGATTTATCTTTACTTCTCATTAATGTTTCTCCAATAAGGACTGCATCAACATTATACTTTTTTAATTTACTAATATCATTTTTATCTTTAATCCCGCTTTCAGATACAAAGATAATATTATCTGGGACATTTTTTCGAAGATGAATGCTTGTATTTATATCTACATCAAAGGTTTTTAAGTCTCTATTATTAACGCCGATTATTTCAGAACCTGCATCAATTGCTTTTTCAATTTCATCTGCATTATGTGTTTCAACAAGTGAAGACAAACCTAATTTATTAGCTATTTCTATATAGTTTTTTAATGAATCCTTATCTAAAATTGATGCAATTAGTAAAATAGCATCTGCACCTATAATCTTTGATTCATAAATCATGTATTCGTCTATAATAAAATCTTTTCTAAGAATTGGAATAGAAGTTTCACGAGATATATTTATTAAATATTCATTATCTCCTTTAAAAAAATAAGGTTCTGTTAGTACAGAAATAGCTGATACCTTGGCTTTTTCATATTCTTTTGCAATAGCTAAATAATCAAAATCTGAGTCAATTAAACCTTTTGAAGGTGATGCTTTTTTTACCTCAGCTATTATAGATAATGAATCCTCATTTAAAGCTTTTTTAAAAGGAAAATCTTTATTAATCTCTAAAGAATTTACTTCTTTTTTTAATTTATCTAATGATTTAGATTTTTTATTATTTTTAAGTCTTAATTGAGTATTATTGATTATTTCAGAAAGCATAGAAACACCACTATTTTTTTGAAGCTTTAATAAATAAATCTAATTGTTTTAAAGCTTTTCCACTATCAATAATTTCACTAGCTAATTTAACTCCACTTTTAAGAGAATCAACTTTACCTGCAACATATAAGCCTGCAGCTGAATTTAAAAGAACAGCATTTCTTTTAGCTCCTTTCTCACCCTTTAAAATAGATAATGTTATTTTAGCATTTTCATCGGGGCCTGCCCCAACAAGTTCTTCTTTTGATGAAAGTTCAATATCAAAATCCTCAGGAGATATTACATATTCAATTAATTCATTATTTTTTACTTCACATACTGTAGTTTTATCACTTATAGATATTTCATCAAGTTTATCATGACCATATACAACCATAGCTGATTTAACGCCTAAATTTCGTAACACATTTGCAAGAGGTACTACTAAGGATTTATCATAAACTCCTAAAACTTGCATTGAAGCACCTGCAGGATTTGTTAAAGGACCTAAAATATTAAAAATTGTAGGAATTGATAATTCTTTTCTAATAGGAGCTACATATTTCATAGCTATATGATAATTTTGTGCAAATAAAAAACAGATATTAGTTTTTTCTAAAACTTCTAATGCCTTTTCTGGAGCCATTTCAATATTAACACCTAATGATTCTAAAACATCAGCAGAACCTGATTTACTAGAAGCCGCCCTATTACCATGTTTTGCAACAGGTACTCCTGCAGCTGAAATTACAATAGCTGAAGTTGTAGATATATTAAATGAATTTGATCCATCCCCCCCAGTTCCAACAATTTCAAGTACATCAACATCATTTAATAATTTAATACAATGATTTCTCATAGCATCAGCAGATGCAGTAATTTCATCAATTGTTTCACCTTTCAAAGACAGAGCAGTTAAATAAGAACTCATTTGAACATCACTAGCTTGACCAGTCATTATTTCATCCATAGAATCTTTAGCTAGTTTATAAGATATGTTTTCTTTTTTTGCAAGTTTTAAAATAGCTTCACTAATCATAGAATCTCTTTTGAAGCTATTTAAAAAATTTAATATTATAGTTGAACCATATTCTGTTAAAATAGATTCAGGGTGAAATTGTAATCCATAAATTAAATCATTTTCATGTTTAACAGCCATTATTTCCCCATCATCACTTCGGGCAATAACTGATAAAGAATCTGGGAGAGAAGTTTCATCAACTGTTAATGAATGATATCTACCTGCATCAATTGTAGAATTTAATCCTTTAAATAATTTATCATCGCTTAATTTGATATTAGATGTTTTTCCATGTGTTATTTCATTTGAATATGTGATTTCAGCCCCAAAACTTTCACAAATTATTTGATGGCCTAAACAAATTCCTAAAATTGGTATTTTACCAGCAAAATATTTAACAATATCTAGAGATATTCCTGCATCACTTGGCCTTCCAGGACCTGGAGATATTATAATAGCTTCAGGATTTAAATTCTCAATATCTTCAAGAGTAGTTTCATCATTTCTTAAAACTTTGATATTAGGGTTAAATTCACCAATAAGTTGATATAAATTATATGAAAAACTATCATAATTATCAATTAAAACTATCATTAATCTATTCCCCCATTAGTAGTTTTTATAGCTTCAACTAAAGCTTCTGCTTTTTTCATACATTCATCAAATTCATTATCTGGAATACTATCTGAAACAATTCCTGCTCCTGATCTAATATATACCTTATTTTTTCGGGCAAATGCTATTCTAATTGAAATACATGTATCAAGATTTCCACTAAAATCAATGTATCCAATTGCCCCTCCATAAATTCCTCTTTTATTATTTTCAAGCTCATTAATAATCTCACAAGCTCTTATTTTTGGAGCTCCAGATAATGTTCCAGCAGGTAAAATTGAATCAATAGCTGAAAGTTCATCTAAATCTTCTTTTAAAGTTCCTGTAACAGTAGAACCAATATGCATTACATGGGAAAATTTTTCAATAGATAAATATTTATCAACATTTACAGAACCTAATTCACTAATTTTGCCAATATCATTTCTTCCTAAATCTACAAGCATGTTATGTTCAGCTAATTCTTTTTCATCAGATAATAATTCTTTTTCTAGTTTTAAATCTTCTTCTGTAGTTTTTCCTCTTGGTTTTGTTCCTGCAAGTGGAAAAGTAAATAATTTTTTGTTTTCAAGTTTAACAAGTGTTTCTGGTGATGCACCTGCTATTTCAATATCTTCACTTGAAAAATAAAACATGTAAGGTGAAGGATTTAGAGTTCTAAGTACCCTATAAGCATCAAATAAACTTCCTTCAATTTCAGCTTCAAGTCTATTTGATAAAACAGCTTGAAATATGTCTCCTTCTTTAATATAATTTTTTGCTTTTTTAACCATATTACAATATTCATTTTTTGAAAATAATGGTTTAAATTCCGTTTTTAATTTTAAAGGTTGGATTTTAGCTAGCTTTCCTTTTTTTATCAAATCGACAATTTCTTTAATTTTTAAAGTAGCTTTATTATAATTTTCTTCTAAATCATCAGTTCGAATATTTACAATAATTATGATTTTTTGTCTGAAATTATCAAAAGCTACTACTTTATCAAATAACATTAAATCAATGTCTTTAAATTGATCTTCATTTTTTGCATCTAATTTAAGAGTAGGTTCATTGTATTTAATGTAATCATATGCAAAATATCCAACTAAACCACCAGTAAATGGAGGTAAAGTAGAAAATTTAGGAGATTTATTATTTTTTATTATTTCTTCAATATACTTTCGAGGATTGACATCCTTAGCTTCAAAATAAGATTTTTCATCAAAATTATTTTTATTATAATCTCCTTTAATTTTAACAAATCCATTATCACAAGTGAATTCTAATATTGGGTCAAAACCTAAAAAACTATATCTTCCCCACTTTTGAGAATCTTCTGCACTTTCTAGCATATAACAATGCTTACTTATATTTTTTAAAATCCTCAAAACCTCAATAGGAGTTGCAATATCAGAATATAACTCATATGCAATAGGAATACGTTTATATTCTTTATTTAAATTAATTTTTTTTGCTTCTTCTAAATTAATAGAAAACATAGTTTCACCATCATTTATGTATATTAAATTATATAAGTGTACTATTTAAAGCTTTGTAGTACAATTATGTACATTATAAAAAGATTTGATAAAAATTTTAAAAATAAATTAATCAGAGTTTGAGATTAAATTAAGCTTATCCGCGACAAAGTAAATTGTAGAACCTTGTAATAGTAGAGAAATAATTGTAACAAAAAATACAGTGTTAAATACAAGAATTGCTCCTGGAATTTCATACACTAATGGATAAAATGCAAATACAATAGGAACTGCACCTTTAATTCCTGTCCAAGATAAAAATATCTTAGATTTAAAGTCTATATCAAATGGCATGAGTGTTGCAAATACAGCTATTGGTCTTGAAATAAAGATTATAATAACCGCAGTTAAAAAGCTAATGCCTGCAGTAGCAACTAATTCATTTGGTAAAGTAAATAATCCTAGAATAATAAACATTATAACCTGCATTAACCACGCAAGACCCTCGAAAAAAGTAGTTTGAGATTTTTTATAAGGTAAAAATCTATTACCAATAATGACTGCAGAAATAAAAACAGCTAAAAATCCATTTCCACCAATCATTTCAGAACATGCAAATGTAAATATAGCTACTCCGAAAAGAAGAACAGGGTATAAACCATCTACATCTAATTTGATAGATTTTATATATTTTGAAAAAACTCTACCAAATATAAAACCAATAATTGCACCAAATACTATAGATTGTATAAACATCAAAGCAAGTTCCCAGAAAGAAGTTGTTGGATGTAAAATTAAAAATATTAATGAAGTAGTTAAAATATACGCAGTTGGATCGTTTGTGGCACTCTCAAGCTCTAAAATATTATCTAATTTATTTTTTAACTTTGTATTATTATTTCTAAAAATTGAAAAAACAGAAGCTGCATCAGTAGAAGAGATTGTAGCCCCAATAAGAAAAGATAAAAATAAGTCTATCCCAGATATTAAATGAATTAAACCACCTGTAACAAATGCAGTTATAAAAACTCCTACACTTGCTAAAGAAATGCCCTGAGCCCTTATAGGTTTCATTTTCTTAAAATCTGTGTCTAAACCCCCAGAAAACATGATAATAATCATTGCAAATATACTAACATATTGAACTAGCATATAATTATCAACTGTAGGTTGTATAAACTTTCCAAAATCGATAACAAGACCTAAAAGTAAAAAAACAATCAATGTAGGGACACCTATGTAAGCAGAAAGCTTACTTAAAAGTACACTGATTAGTAATAAAATTCCCACACCAAATAAAATAATATTAATCGAAATAAGCATTGTTTAACCAAAATAAAACTTAATAAAAATTATGTATTTTTTAATATATAAATTAATTATACTTAAAATTAAATGTGAATATTATATAAAAAATCTTATTTATTATATTTCTCAATTAACTCAATTGACCTGCTAATCTCTTGCTTTATAATATCATTGTTTAATATGTTATTAATTTTTATCAAAAAATCAATAGAATAATCCTGTCTAAATGCAGAAGAAGCCATTATTATTTTCCATAAAATTAAGTCATTATTACTATATAAATCAAATAATTTTTCTAAATACATAAAATTATCTAAAGATTCTAAACTTTTATTATGAAAAACCATATAAGCAAATATATCTACTGATTCTGAAATGATTTCTTGGTTTTTAGAATCTAATAGGCCTAATATAAGTGGAAAAATGCTTATATTCATTTTAGATAGAATTCTTCCAATTAAATCTCTAGGAATTAAATAACTTTTTTTAGTTGAAATTTTTTTAGGAAGTTTTTTATGTTGATTATTAGGTATTTTCGATAAATAAGGAATCATTAATTCTGCTGTTTTAATATCTCCTTTTTCAAGAGACTTAGCTATTTCTAATCTAACATATAACTTTTTTTCACTTTTTAGTATTTCTAAAAATTTTGAAGTGTATTTATTAGATGAATTATAGTAAGATAATAAAGAAATAGCTATTGCACGTTTTTGAGGAATTTTAGAATTTAATAGAACAATTAATTCATCTTCAGTTAAATATGAATATTTATTTAAATCTTATTTATCAAAATACCCTCTTTTAATTAAATCTCCTTTGTTTGATTTCATGAGTCAATACCTTTTAAATATTGAGAAAAGAATAATAAAAGTAAAATAGCAGAAATTATAGCTAAAACACTAAATATTGAAATTAATATGATATCAGTAAATATCATTTCACTTGGATCGATTAAATACAATGCCTCTGCAATTAAATTATTTAAAGCATGTGCAAAAATAGGAACTAAGATATTATTAGATTTAATATACAATATACACATACAAATTCCAAAGATAAATGCTGAGAAAATACCTCCGAGATCGTGGATAATCCCAAATAAAATAGAGCTTATTAAAATTGAAACAATTATTCCCAAACGTTTGTTTAATTTTTGAAGAATTATTCCTCTAAATAATAACTCTTCAAAAAGAGGAGCAATAATAACTGAAGAGATTATTCCTGATAAAACACCGATAATTTTTAAAGAAGGAATTATACTATAAGATAATGAATCTAAAAAAAGATCACTGACAATTATCATCCCACAGGAAAAGAAAATATTAATTAACACAATAAAAAGTATATGTTTAAAAGAAAATCTATTGAAAATATTTTTAAACTGTTTTTTAAAATCATTTCCACAATGTCTGAGTTTATAGAAAATAAATAAAATCAAAGAGATATAAATCCATTCTTCATCAATTACGACTTGAAAAATCTCTCCTATAATCAATATGAAAATGAGAAATAAAAAAGCAAGTATGATTAATTCAATGATTTTTATTTGGCTTAATTCTTTATTTAAATAAGTCATTATTTTTATTTTTGATTTAAATATATAAATAATTTATTTAAAAAAAGAATGAAAAAAGTTTAAAAAACTTTCATTCATTGTATAATAATCCACAAGTTCTAGCAAAAAACAGATAAATATAAGATTCTACAATAGTTATGACTATTGTTGTAAATATTAAAGCTATTGTAGGCCCTATAAATGGTATAAATGTAAGGAATACATCAATTATTGAAGTTATAAATGCAAATGCAAATAAAATAATAAATGAAATTAATGTAGCAAAAATTATAGCTCCAATAAATTTACCATAACCTATAGATTTTATTTTATCTAAAATATCTCTCAATTTAAATCCATAAGATAAATCACCTTCATTTGAAATCATATGATTAATTGCCATTATTTGGAAAAATAAAGAAATAATGTAAATTAAAGCCGCAACAATATAAAAAATTCCTCCTAAGGTATTTAATATATCGTTAGGATTTACTGATACATGGTTTATAATAGTTGTACTTGAAAATGATATATCAAAGATTAAAAATGTTCCAATAATAGTTAAAATAATTGGAATTATTGCATAAGCTAAATGTAAAATAAATAATTTAGCTCCATCAATAAACATTTTTTTCCATTGATTAAAATCTGGAAGAACTCCATTTTCATTAATTCCTCCTTCAAAAACCCTATAAATATATCCTATAACAAAAAAGGACAATAAAAGTGGAATTATTGATTCAAACACGAACATTGCACCATTTAAATAAGATAATTTACCATGAGTAATAGAAAAACTCCATATAGTACCCCAAACTAATGCAGAAGACACTATACCTACAATAAGCACTAATCCACTTAATGATAAAAGTTTTTTTGTATCAGTAAATGGGAAATTTAAACTGTTTTTAACTATTTCTGTAACACTCATTCTAAATCACTATTCCCTTCATATATTAATCCTATAGCTCTATTTTCAAAAATACTTAAAAATGGATTTATGATAAGAACTAAAAGAAGATTAAATATCATAATTCCCACAGCAATTATAGTTCCCCCAATAGAAGAAAAAAGACCCATAAGTCCTTCACTATATACGGATAATGTCATTCCACCTAATCCTATAATACCAAAAACTCCTAAAATAATACCTATAACAACAGCTATAATTACAAAAATAATAATTACAAGCCCTGCATAGAAAACAATATATCTTAATATTCCAATGAATTTTAATGAATCAAAAATTTCTTTAAGGTTGAATGCTTCTTTAAATGAATCATTGTAATTGGCCATCCTAGGAATAGCTATTAATGAAAATAAATAAGAAAAAACTCCTACAATTATTGTTAATAACATCCCTATAATTATTATTGCAGTTGAAAGGTTTTCATTATAATTTTCTAATCCTGACCCTAAAGCAACTGTTCCAAAAAGGAGTATAAAAATAGGAATGCAATAAATTAATTTAACTAAAAATACTTTTAAACCATCAACAAACATTGAAGCTAAATCATCAAATTTAGGAACTTCATCATCCCCATTAATCATTCCAAGTGTTGCAGTTTTAATAACTCTATAATTATATCCAAAAAATAAGAATATAGGTATAATTAAAAAGCTAAAAAATGAAATGATTCCAAGTTTTAATACAGCTAATTCATCTTTAAATGAATATTCTAAAGAATCTTTGTAAATATCTAATATCATCTAATCATCCTCGTTTTTTATAAGAAATACATCTTCAATATATTCACATTTCAAAATTTTTGTAATTTTATATGCTAAAAGAAGAGATGGATTGTATTTGCCATTTTCTAACGCATTTATTGTTTGACGAGTAACATCTACTTCTTTTGCTAGATTTTGTTGACTTAATCCAAGTTCATGTCTTAAAAATCTAATATTGGTTTTCAAATAATCACCATTTATATTTTTCAATGTAAAAAATATGTTCCAATTGTAAAATATATATTACATTCTATATAAATGTTATTGAAAATATAATTTATTAATAAATGTAAAACTTTTAATAATTATCAAATTAATATAAATTATATGAATAGAAATCTTAAAAGAAAAATAAATGATTTTGAAGGAAGTAAAATCTATTTCTTTCTTAGAAAATTCAACACAGTTATTTCCATTATACTTGTGTTCTTGGTTTTATTTCATGGATTAATTGGAAGTATTATATTATTTCAAATTTCATACATAGATATTAAATGGATTTCATGGTTAAGTTTTTATTTACTCCTCATACACACGGTTTTAGGAATTATTTTTACTACACAATCAATAAAATTAGATAAAAGTAAATGGTATTTGAAACAAAATCTTGGATTTTGGATTAGAAGAATTAGTGGTCTTTTAATGCTAATTTTAGTATTTTTTCACTACTCAGCATTCGGAGGAGTGGTGAATGGACAATATATGCTTTTTGAATTTAATACATTGAGTTTAACAATACAAATATTATTAATAATAAGTTTATTTGTACATATTGTTTCGAATATTAGACCTATGTTTGATTCATTAGGAATAATAAGAAATAAATCAGAAAATAAAAATATTATTCTAATTTTATCTATCTTTATTATAATATTTACAATTGCTAGCATATTTTATTTTATATCATGGCAAATAGGATGGATTGGTTAAAAATATGAAATTTATATATTTAAAGGTAATTTTATGACTAAATTAATTATTATTGGAGCAGGACTTGCAGGTCTTTCTGCAGCTATAAGTGCGTGTAAAGAAAAAAATAATGAAGTTATTCTAATATCAACAATGCCTTCTGAGAGAGCTCAAAGTGTGATGGCAGAAGGAGGAATTAATGGAGCTCTTAATACAAAAGGAGAAAATGATAGTGTTGAAGAACATTTTAATGATACTATGAATGCTGGATTACATCTTGCTAATCCAAATGCAGTGAAATCCTTAACATATCATGCTCCTCAGATTATTAAAGATTTAGCCTCATATGGAACAATGTTTAATAGAGATGACAATGAAAACATTGATCTTAGAAACTTCGGAGGTCAGAAGAAAAAAAGAACAGCATTTGCAAAAAGTAGTTCTGGAAAGCAAATAATGACTTCCCTTATTCAAAAAGTGCGTAAATATGAAATTCAGGGACTAATAAAAAGATACACTTCCCATAAATTTCTAAAAATAATAAAAAATGAGAGTGATGCTTGTATTGGATGTGTGGTTATAAATACCCAAAACCAAGAATTAATACCTATTTTTGGTGATAGTGTTATAATTTCTACAGGAGGAATGCATGGATTATTCACAAATACAACAGGATCGTTAGATAATACTGGGATTGTAACTAGTGAATTATTTACATCAGGAATACCTATAGCAAATGGAGAATTTATTCAATTTCATCCAACAACGATGAAATTTTCAAAAAAACATTTACTTATTAGTGAAGCTGCCCGTGGTGAAGGTGGAAGGTTATTTTCTTATAAAAATGGAAAAAAATGGTATTTTATGGAAGAAAAATACCCTGAAATGGGCAATCTTATGCCTAGAGATGTTATTTCTAGAGAAATTTGGAATATTTTAAATGAAGATG
Source organism: Methanobrevibacter sp. OttesenSCG-928-I08 (assembly GCA_030266405.1). Lineage (GTDB taxonomy): Archaea > Methanobacteriota > Methanobacteria > Methanobacteriales > Methanobacteriaceae > JAHKLT01. The sequence goes on along the minus strand of JAJDHW010000013.1, from coordinate 5,049 downwards.
ATTCTATAGACAATGTTTACCTTGATTTAACAGAATTACCTGAAGAAATTTTAGAAAATAATCTTTTTGAAATTATAGATGATTGTGAAACTTTTTTTAATATCAATCCTAAAAAAGAACCAATCCCAATTATCCCAGGCATTCATTATTTTATGGGAGGAATTAAAGTAGATGAATATCATAGAACAGAAATTAAAGGATTATATGCTGCAGGAGAATGTGCTTGTCAGTATCATGGAGCTAATAGATTAGGAGGAAATTCACTTTTAGGAGCTGTTTTTGGAGGAATAGTATCTTGTAAAACCGCCCTCAAAGATAGAAATAATAATCAAAATTCATCAGAAACAAATCCTAAAGAATTATTAGAAATTAAAGAGCAAATTAATCAACTTAAAAAAAGATCTAGAAAAAACCCAATACCTACACTTAAAAATGAACTAAGTAATATTTTAGAAAATAGTTTAGACATTGTTAGAAATGAAGAAACTTTAGAAAAAGGTTTAAATGATTTAAATAATTTCATTGATACCAAAGTCGAAGATAATTATGACTCTACAAGTGGTATTTATGAAAATATTAATTTTAAAAACCAGTGCCTACTTGCAAAAGCATTAATTGAAAGTGCAATAGCTAGAAAAGAAAGTAGAGGCGCCCATACAAGAAGTGATTTTCCAGAAACAAATGATAAAGACTATAAAAAAACTACAATAGCTAGATATAATGGAAAATCTATTGATATACATTTTGAAGAAATTCCTAAATTAAGAGAGTGATATTTTGGTACTTATTAATATTAAAATAAAAAGAAAAACATTAGATAATGAAAATAGCTATTTTCAGATATTTAAATATGAAGGAGATATCAACTCATCAATTGCATTTGTTTTAGAAGATATAAACTCTAGAGAAAAATTAATTGACACTGAAGGGAATTTTGCAGAAAGGATAGAATGGGATTGTGGATGTTTACAGAAAAAATGTGGTGCATGTGCAATGATTATAAATGGAAATCCATCACTAGCATGTTCTTCATTATTAAAAGATCTCATAAAAGATGATAATAACTTAATAACAATAGAACCATTAAGTAAATTTCCAACAGTTTCAGATTTAAAAACTAATAAATATAGTATTTTTAAATCATTACAAGATATGAAGTTATACTTGGAAAGCGAGCCTAAAATAAATAAAAATCAACACGAATCAGAATATCAATCTTCACGTTGTTTAATGTGCGGTTGTTGTTTAGAAATATGTCCAAATTTTGATATAAGTAATACATTTAATGGAACATTATCAATGGTTAATGGATTTAAACTTATAAATCAAGAAAATGAAAAAAATCATAAAAATGAGATGATACAAGAATATCGTAAACATTACTACAATGGTTGTGGTAAATCTCTCTCTTGTGAAGAGATATGCCCAATAAATTTACCTATAGAACAATTACTATCAAAATCAAATGCTATTGGTGTTTGGGGTAGAAATTTAAAATAAGCTAAATATATTAAACTTGAAAAATAAATTATAATTTTTAATACTAATTATTTAATCACTTAAAAAAAGGAGATAAAAATGGCAATACATCCTATAGAATTTAGATATGGCACTCCAGAAATGAAATCAGTGTGGGAATCTGAAAATAAACTACAAAAAATGTTAGATGTTGAATCTGCACTTGCACAAGCAGAAGGCGAACTTGGAATAATTCCAAAAGAGGTTGCAGATGAAATCAAGTCAAAAGCAAGTACTAAATATGTTAAATTAGAAAGAGTGAATGAAATCGAAGCTCAAACTAAACATGATATAGCTGCAATCGTTAAAGGACTTGGTGAACAATGTAAAAATGACGCAGGAGAATATGTTCATTTTGGAGCAACATCTAATGATGTAGTAGATAGTTCTAATTCATTACTTCTTAAAGAATCAATCGAAATTATTGAAGAAAAAGTAATGCGTCTTACCAAGATTTTACTTAAATTAGCAAAAGAAAATAAAGAAAAAGTAGCTATTGGTAGAACTCATGGCCAACATGCACTTCCTACAACTTATGGAATGAAATTTGGAATATGGGCTGATGAACTTTACAGACAATATGAAAGATTAGAACGTGCAAAAGAAAATGTATGTGTTGGAATGATGGATGGTGCTGTTGGAACTACAGCTGCACTTGGAGAAGAAGGATGGGAAATTCATAAAAAAGTTTCCAAAATTTTAGGCCTTCCACCAGCTACAATAACTAATCAAGTTGTTCAAAGAGATAATCATTTAGAATTTATCATGGTACTTGCAAATATTGCAACAACTTTAGACAAAATATCTTTAGAAATAAGAAACTTACAAAGAACTGAAATAATGGAAGTAGGCGAGTATTTTGATCCAGAAAAACAAGTTGGAAGTAGTACTATGCCTCATAAAATGAATCCAATTACTGCTGAAAGAATTGGAGGAGTATCCAGAATTATAAAATCTTATGTTATTGCAGCTATGGAAAACAATCCTCTTTGGCATGAAAGAGATTTAACTAATTCTTCTTGTGAGAGAATTATGTTTCCTGAAAGTTGCATATTAACTGATTACATTCTTAATTTAACAATAAACTTAATGAGTAATTTAGTTTTCTATGAAGACAATATTGAGAAGAATTTAGCTATGACTAATGGATTAATAATGGCTGAAAGATTGATGGCAGAGCTTACAAGAAGTGGAATGGGTAAACAAACTGCTTATGGAATTGTTAGAAAAAATGCAATAAAAGCCAATAAAGAAAATCAACCATTAGGAAAATTAATTTTAGAAGATAGTGAAGTTCAAAAATTCTTAAGTGAGGAAGATGTTGAAAAAATCATGAACCCTCACACATACATTGGATCTTCATCAAAAATCATTGATGAATTACTTAAAAAATCTGAAAATTGGTTTTAAATATTAAAAAAATAATAATACAATTGGTGAAAAAATGTCAAATGTAAAAAATATAAAATCCATTGATATTTCATCTGCTACAATAATTGGAACCGGATTAAATATTCTTTTCAGTATTATAGCAGCAATTGTCTTACTTTTAGGAGTGAGTATAATTGGAGGATGGAATGCCTTTTCAGGATTTATTACAATAGCCTGCGGACTTGTATTTGGAACTATGATTTATTGTGTTTTCCAAATTTTCGCAGAATGTTATCTCTACAATATATTAGTAAAAAAATTAAATCCAGTTTCTTTAACAATAAAAGATAATAAATATATAGAAAAAGTTTCAGTAATGTCTACAGCAATTTTAGGTGCAGTAACCTCGACAATAATCATGGTTATTGTTTATTTAGCTAGTATTTTTGGAATTATGATGTTAAGTAGTGGAATACTTCAAACATTAATGTATGCAGGGCAATTTGAATTAGCTATGACTGTTTATCAATTAATAAGCATATTTTCTAGCCCAATAACAGCAGTTGTATTGATTTTATTAATGTTTATATCAGTTTTTGTTGCTGTTGCAATTGGATTATACATATTTAATTTCTTAACTGATAAAATTGGGCCAATAGATGTAACTTTAACTCAAGAAGGATCTATGACTTCTATTGATTATGTAAATCCTAAAAATATAGCTATTATAACAGCATTAATTAGTTTAATAATAAATGTGATATTTGGAATTATTACAGCTATTGGAAGTGGAGACTTTGTTATAATCCTTATTAATGGTGTAAGTGGATTTATAAGTAGTTTTATAGGAATGGCTTTAATAGTTATTTTCTACAATTTCTTAAGTAAAAAATTAGGAACTTTAAAAATTGAATTAGCTGAATAAATTCAGCTAATATTCTTTACTTTTTTTATTAATTTTAATTTATTCATTGAAAATCTTTTTTTAAAAATACTTATTAAATGAAATATTAAACTATGAATATGGATTTTAAGCTAGAAAAATGGTCCTTAGACCATAGTAATAGTATTGTAAAACATGCTAATAATAAAAAAATAGCTGAAAATTTAAGAAATGGTTTTCCAAATCCTTATACGGAAAATGATTCTTTGAATTATATAAACACAATAATTGATGATGATACCCAAATAGCTAGAGCAATTATTGTAAATAATGAAGCAGTTGGTTCAATAACTATTATAAAACAGCAAGATGTATATGAAAAAAGTGCTGAGTTAGGATATTGGTTAAGTGAAGATTATTGGAATAAAGGAATATTATCTAAATTAATTCCTGAAATTATAAAAATAGCTTTTAATGAATTAGATATAGTAAGAATATTTGCAGAACCATTTTCATACAATACTGCATCTATTAGAGTTTTAGAAAAATCTGGTTTTAAATTAGAAGGTAAAAAAGAAAAGAGTATTTATAAAAATGGAAAATACTCTGATTCATATATTTATGCATTATTAAAAGATTAATGATTAATTATGTTTTTTAACCGGAGGAATATATCCTCTTAATGCAAGTGATAAAGAAATAACAGTTACAGAACTTAATGCCATAGCTAAACCTGCCCATTCTGGACGAAACATTATACCAAATGTAGGATATAAAATTCCTGCAGCTACAGGAATAAGAATTGTATTATATGCAAAAGCCCAGAAAATATTTTCTTTTATTCTTTTCATGACTTTTTTTGAAAATTGAATAGCTGCAACAACATTTTCAAGATCCCCTTCAACAATGACAATATCCCCACTTTCCATAGCTATATCTGTACCATTTCCCATAGCTACACCAATATCTGCTTGAGTAAGAGCTGGTGCATCATTAATTCCATCACCAACAAAAACAACTTTTTTATTTTCATTTTGGATTGATTTAACTATATTTAATTTATCATTAGGTAAAACATTTGCTTCAACATTATCTATTCCAACAGCAGACGCAACATTCATTGCGGTTTTTTCATTATCACCTGTAATCATATAAGTGTCAATATCCATTTCATGAAGTTCATCAATTGTTTTTTTAGAATTTTCTTTTATTTTATCAGATAAAGTTAAAATTCCTTTAATTTCATTATTAACTACTAAGCAGATAGTTGTTTTATT
>JAJDHW010000129.1 GCA_030266405.1 Methanobrevibacter sp. OttesenSCG-928-I08 | reverse complement strand
CTTGATTAGAGTTATATTCCTCTGTTAAAATATCAAACCAATTAGCTATTTTATTTGAAGTGGAACCTAAAGAATCGGCTCCTTGAGAAATATAATAATCTTCCTCAGACCAATTTATTGTATCAAAGGCTTTATTTATTTTATCTTCCAATTCAACCGAACCAATCTCAAGTTCATATTCTTCCGAGGTTATATATTCCCTTAAATGATTTTTTAACTCATTTTCACTGTGAAAGTATCCGATAATTTCAAGTTCATCTGGATTTTTATCACATAAATCATAAATTAAATCTTCATCAAGTTCAGCTATTTCATAACCTTTAATTAATTTAGAGTTATATGGTTTAAAATCCAAACAATAATTAGTGAAATCTTCTTTTTTAACATACCATAATATTTGAAGTTTTTTAATCATAAAAATACCTCCAAAATAGCAAGTTATACAATTTCTTCAACAATAGTAGTATTACTTAAGGTATCTAATATTCTATCATCACGTTTAACTATTTTTCCAATAGCCCAATCAAAAAGAATAGGGAACCAATAAATCTTTGAAATATTCCTGAGAATAGCTTGTTTATAAGAAATATCATAACCATTCTTAGATTTAACTTGAATATACATCAATGCTTTACCTACAGTAGATCCTTTATTTTTTTCTAATAATACAAAGTAAACCATACATAAAATAGGTATTACAAATACAAAATAATGATAAACAACATAAATACTATAAGGATTAGCTATAATTGATAATATAAATGATAAAATCCACATAAATGCAGATACAACGAAAAAATCAGCTAAATAAGCTATTGTTCTTTTAACAAATATACTTGCCATAAATTCACCTAATATTATATTGGTTAAAGTTCTATATAAAATAATTTAACAAACTCTTGGAACAGGATCAGCAATAGGAGCTTCTAAAATTCTTTCCCCACCAACAGGAGTTTCAATTAGAACATGTTTTCCTTCAATTACTTCACCAATAATAGCTGCATCTTTCCCATATTTATCTTTTTGAATAGCTTCGAGTATTTCATCAGCTAAATCTGATTTAACACCCATAACAACTTTTCCCTCATTAGCTACTTCAAATGGATCAATACCTAACATATCAGATACTGCTTTAACTTCTTCTTTAATAGGAATATCTTCTTGATTAAGTAATATACCAACACCAGATTTACTTGCCATTTCATTAATAGCATTTGCAAATCCACCACGAGTTGGATCTTTCATAGCTTTAACTCCACCAATTTCTAAAGCTTTACTAACAATTCCCCACATTGGAGCAACATCAGATTTTAAATCTGTATCAAATCCAAAGCCTTCTCTAAAAGACATTAAACTCATGCCATGGTCTCCAATAGAACCTGTAACAATAATTTTATCTCCTACTTCCAATGTAGAATCTCTAATTATTTCTCCTTTTTTAGCTATTCCAATACCAGTTGTAACAATAACAATTTCATCAATTTTATCTTGTTCCATTACTTTAGTATCTCCGGCTACAATAGCTACATCAGCTTCTTCACATGTTTCATTCATTGATTTCATGATTTTATCAAGATTTTCAATTGGAAATCCTTCTTTTATAATCATTGCATTTGTAATAGCTATTGGTTTTGCACCCATAACAGAAACATCATTAATTGTTCCTGCAGCAGATATTCTTCCAATATCCCCACCTGGGAAAAAAAGAGGACTTACAGTATGCCCATCAGTTGTAACAACAATCTCATAATCACCTAAAGGTATAGTAGCACCATCATCTAATGCATCAAGACCTATACCACCATCAACACTTTTTTTACTGATGTTATTAAGGATAGTATCAGCTATTAAATTACCCATAACTTCTCCACCAGCACCATGATTCATTCCAATTTTATCTTGTGACATGTTACACCTGAAAAATTTAAAAAAGTTTATTTATAAAATAAGAAAAGTTTATAAAAAATAAATAAAAAAAAGAGTAGGATTATTCTTTAATTAAAATCCCATTAATCATACCATCTTGACCAGGTCTAGAGGTAACTTTAGCATTACCTTCTGGAGTTTCTACAATAGCTCCTTTAGTAATGATGTTTCTTCTAACATAGTTAGGATTAGCTTTATTTTCAATTACACCTAAAACTTCAACAATTTTAGATTTATTGTTTTTAGGATCAATTACATTGATTTTATTATCAACAGCTAATCTTAATTTTTCATTGCCACCACGGGTTCTGATTTTTCTTAATTTTTTATCTCCAATCTTAGTTTCAGCTGGATCTCTACCTA
>JAJDHW010000128.1 GCA_030266405.1 Methanobrevibacter sp. OttesenSCG-928-I08 | reverse complement strand
TTTATCTTCAGGATCTTTTTTAAAGCTACAATACCCACAGTCGTTTTTACAAACTTCAGTTATAGGAATGAAAATATTTTTTGAATATGTAATGTCTTTTTTTGAATCTAACGATGAAATTAAATTAATTAATTCAACTAATTCATGATCTGTAGCATTTAATAAATTAATTAAGTATTCTTTATCCATTTAAATCAATTACATACCATTATCGGAAATAGTAATTTCAACATATAATGGGCCTATTCCATTTTTGTCTTTCCAAATAGCTATAATTGCATCTGAGTGTTTAAGAGAAAAGATTTTAAATCCAACTTCTAAGCCCATATTCTCTAAATCTTTTTTCATTCTCATGAAACCATTTGAATCTACGGCTTCTTTAACTTCTACACTAGATCGAACCTGTTCGTCCATTCTAGTCATTATATTTTTAGCAGCATCAGATATTGGATTTACTTCTTCTCCTTCAATAATTTTTCCAACTTCTTCTAATTTAGAATCCATTTCATCTAGTGGAAAATCTTGTCTGGATAATCCTCTAACAACTAATATATTATTTCCATCAAAAGCAGGTCTTGATCCTTTAAAACTTTCAAAATATTCCATTACTTTTCCTGCAGTCTTGTGTAATTGAACCATATTATCACTATTATACGTTTAATTCTTCTTTTAATTCAGACATTGTAGTTTTTTTCTCAGCAAAAGCATTATGTCTATGGATACTTTCTTCATTAACTTGTCTTGCAGTAATTACAGTATCATCTGGTAATTCTGGGAATTTTTTAAGTATTCCTACCATCATGTTTCTTACACAATCTTCAACAAAGACAGGATTTTCATGAGCACTCATAACGACTGCATTTTCATCAGGTCTTTTTAAAAGTTCACATACAGGGGAACTCATAGATTCTTCAACTATACGGATTATATCTTCTCCTTTAATCATATGGTTTTCAGGAACTTCTATTAAAAGTGTTCCAATTCCTCTTTGATTATGTGAAGCAAATGTCACAGTATCTAAAACTTTTTGAGTAGTTTTTTCATCTAAGAATTCTAATAATTTATTTTTATCAGCTTCTTTAACAGATTCTTGTGCACATGGACAGACAGTCATTCCAGTAACTTCTGCACCAATCATTTTTCTAATTTTTATTTTCCCATCTTCTCTATAACCAATTGCATTTGCTTTAAGACTGGTCATTTCTTGAGTTTTTAGTTTAGTTACAGGTGATTCTCCAGGGAACATGAAATCACTAGTCATAGTTACTTCAGCACGTTTAGCATATTCATGTTTTCGCATCATTTTATTAACAATTTCTGCGCATATTGTTTCAACTTCAAAAAAAGAATTTGTTGCCACTTCTTCCACTACTTCACTAATAGCTTCTGGGCTTCTAGACATATGCACTCCTTTTTGATTATTTGGCAAGTCTACAAATGCATCAAAAGTGGGCAATAAAATAATAGGTCTTTTATTAGGCCTATCTAATTGTAATAATTTCTTAACACCAGTGACTCCAACTCTACTAAGTTTCACAGGAATTTTTGGAGTATTGTCCTGAGTATCTGGAAAACAAACTGTCAAATTTAAAACCTCGGTTTATTGATTATATTAATTAATTATGTTTGTATAATATAAGTTTTTATATTATTAATTAATACAATTTTTTAAAAAAAAATTAAATTTATAATATTTCTTTAAGATCTAAATCTGTTAAATCTTTTAAGTTGTCATTTAAGTATACATCAGCATTATACATTTCTTTTGCTCTTTTTGCAAGTAATGTACCATTAATATCATTTTCAGCTATTATAATGATTTTTGAAGGATTCAATGATGATGTTTTACGCTCAATATCATTGTGAACATGTTCAATTTTTTTATTTATTCCTTTTAATGCATTTTCAGGAATTTTAGGATTAATTTCTTTCATATCTTCTATTACAAGAGGAACATCTGCTACAATAATCCTTTGAACATCTACACCAATTTTTTTAAGTGTTTTTTTAAAATTATTTTTGCTTGTTATAAAAAGAATATCTGAAGTTAAATCATCTATATTAATTTGTTCTTTTTCTTTTTCAAGAACTTTAAAATTAACTAGTTGTAAATCAATATAGTCTCTTGTAGCTATTAAATATTTAGTATATTCTATGGCTTCTTCTTTGGAGAGCTGATGATTAGGTAAACTTTTATAAATAAAATCTTCAGATTTTATAAGATTTTTTAAAGCAGATTCTGATAATTTTGTATCAATTATTCCAGATTCTGCTTCATTTAATTTAAAATTAGTTTTAGATCTTTCAGTTGATTTTAAAATTAAAGTTTCC
>JAJDHW010000127.1 GCA_030266405.1 Methanobrevibacter sp. OttesenSCG-928-I08 | reverse complement strand
AGCTCCTACAAATACAAACATATGTCCTGTTTGCTTAAATCAACCTGGAGCAAAACCTTATCCTACTAATGAAAAAGCATTAGAAAATGCATTAATGATTTCTTTAATGTTAAATTGTAAAATAGATAAGAATTTTACTTATTTTATGAGGAAACATTATAATTATCCTGATTTACCATCTGGATTTCAGAAAATGTCTGTTCCTATTGGATATGAAGGAGAATTAAATGGAGTTAGAATTAGAGAAATCCATATGGAAGAAGATCCTGGACAATTTAAACCAGATAGAGGTATTGTTGATTTTAACCGTTCTGGAATTCCTTTAGTTGAAATTGTAACAGAACCTGATATGCATACTCCTGAAGAAGCTAGAAATTTTTTAAAAGAAATTATAAGAGTATTACAATATAGTGGAGTAGCTCGTGGCGAAGGAACTATGAGAGCTGATGTGAATGTTTCAATTGAAGGAGGAAATAGGGTTGAAATGAAAAACATTAACTCCATTAAAGGTGCATACAAAGCTTTAAAATTTGAACTTGTTCGTCAGAAAAATTTAAAGAAAAGAGGAGTAGAAATTAAACAAGAAACACGTGCATATCTAGAATCACAGATGATTACAGTAGCTATGAGATTAAAAGAAGATGCTGATGATTATAGGCTTATACCGGACCCAGATTTACCTCCAATGAAAATCCTTGATAATCAAATAGTTGTTATTCAAGAAACAATGCCTGAAGCACCTCATAACAAAGTTAAAAGATTTATAGAAGAGTATTCTATTGATGAAGAATCTGCAAAAGTTTTAACATCTGAATTAGACTTAGGAATAGCTTATGAAGAAGTAGCTAAACAAATAGACCCTAAATTTGCATCTATGTGGATGAGAGATGAATTAAAACGTGTTTTAACATATAATAAATTAAGTTTTAAAGAAAGTGAAATTCTTGTTGAAGATATTGTTGAATTATTAACTATGCTCCAAAATAAGGAAATTACAACAAAAGCAGGTCAGAGAATTATTGAACATATGCCTAATAATAAACAAACTCCAAAAGCAATAGCTGAAGAACAAGGCCTTACAGGTATTGTTAAAGATGATGAAGTAATAGCTGCTGTTAAACAGGCTATTGAAGAAAATCCTAAAGCTATTGAAGATTATAAAGCTGGCCAAAAAGCATCCCTAAACTTTTTAGTTGGGCAAGTAATGAAATTAACACGTGGAAAAGCAGAACCTGGTGAAACTGTTAAAATTATTAAAGATAACATTGAATAAGTTGGAGGCTTTTAATGAGTGGAAAATCACATGTCGAAGATTATATGACAAAAGATGTTATAAGTGTTACTCCAAATACCTCTACTGAAGATGTTATTAAAATAATGAAAAAAAGCAATCATAATAGTTATCCTGTAGTTAACAATGAAGGTAAACTAACAGGAATGGTTACAGCATTTGATATTATATTAAAGGATTGGGTAGATTCTGTTGAAGATTTAATGAGTACTGATCTTGTTGTAGCTAATGAAAAAATGTCAATTAATGATGCATCCAGAGTTATGTTTAGAAAAGGTGTTTCAAGACTTCCAGTAATAGATAAAGATGGATATTTAAAAGGAATTATTACAAATACTGATATGGTACGGTCCCATATTGAAAGATCCACCCCAAATAAAGTTGAAGTGTTTAAAAAAAGTTTAGAAAACATTTATGGGATAAAAACCAAATTAAGACATGAACCTGTTTATACTAATAAAATTAGGCCTACCCAAGATAAAGTTTATGCTGATGAACTTGAAGGAAGGACTTATGAGTTAAAAAGAGGTCTTGCAGAACCTGCAATCGTAGTTAAAACTGGTAATCGGTGGGTTTTAGTAGATGGTCATCATAGAACAATGGCAGCAAAGCAATTAGGCTGTGAAAAAATTGATGCATATATAATTGATTTAATGGATGATAGAAAGATTGGTCTTGAAAAAACAGCAGATAAAATGGGAGTTAAAACATTTGATGATGTTAAAATCCTTGATGATGTACAACATCCGTTAATAGCTATTACTGAAAGTATCAAGCAATCAAGAGAGAAATAGGAATGAATTTTTATGTCTAATGATAATATAATAAGAGAAGTTTATGAAATATTAGAAAGTAGAAGAGATAATCCTATTGATTCTTATACATCAAAAATGATGAAAGATAGCTCAAAAAAAGCTGAAGATAAAATCCTTGAAAAAATTGCAGAAGAAAGTGGTGAAGTTTTAATAGCTTCTAAAAATAATGAAAGGTTAGTTGAAGAATCAGCTGATTTAATATTTCACATATTGTTACTTTTAGTTT
>JAJDHW010000126.1 GCA_030266405.1 Methanobrevibacter sp. OttesenSCG-928-I08 | reverse complement strand
TCATATATAAATGAAGATAATTTTTAAAAAATGGTGTATCCAATGTTAACATCAGTACAAAAAGAAATTTTACAAAATTTAATAAATCTATATCAGACTTCTGAGGGAAAATCTATAAAAGGAGAAGATATTGCTGAAGTAATGAATAGGAATCCTGGAACTATTCGTAATCAAATGCAGTCTCTTCGTAGTTTAAGTCTTGTTAAAGGAGTTCCAGGTCCTAGAGGAGGATATAAACCTACTATTGAAGCATATCATAGTCTGAATATACCTGTAACTGATAATTTATCTAAAGTCTCAATATATAAGGATGATAAAAAATTAGATGATCTTTCTGTTGCTAAAATAGAATTCACAAGTGTACCTCATCCTGGGGAATGTGAAGCAGTTATTAAAATATTAGGCAGCATAAAAGATTTAAACTTAGGAGATACTGTCAGAATTGGCCCAACTCCTGTTAATAATTTAGGTGTTATTGGTAAAATTGTTGGAAGAGATGATATTGATAATATCATTCTTTTAGATACTACAACAATTAGAAGTATTCCTAAAAAAACTGTGAAAGATGTAGCTAGCTTAGATTTAATTTATTTAAATCCTAACTTTGTTTTAAAAGATGCAGCAGCTATTTTATCTGAAAATTCAATAGATGGGGCTCCAGTTATTGAAGATAATAAAGTTTTAGGTATGTTAACTTTAACAGATTTAGCGAAAGCTTTAGCTGATGGGGAAGAAGGTTTAAAAGTTAATCAAATAATGTCTCAAAATATAAGTATTGTTAATGAAGATATGAAATTAGCTAATGCTATAGATTTAATGTATAAACAAAAAATTGGACGTTTAGTAATTCAAGATGAAGAAGAAAAACCTATTGGTATAATAACACGTTCTGATTTAATAAAATCTATATCTAACTTTGAAAAATTCCCATTAGAATCTAAAGAATAATTTTTTTTATAGGAAAATTGGTTATTATGGAAATTAATCAAATAAACATAGATAGAGATATGAAAGTTTTAGATTTAATCAATGAATTTGAAAATTCAGGTGTTTTAGGTTCAGGAAGAGTCTCTAGAGCTTGTAATCTATTAACTGATATGTTAAAAGATGAAGATATGAATATTTTTATGAGTGTTGCAGGTCCAATGGTTCCAGGAGGACTTCGAAATATTATATCTTCAATGATTAAAAATAATCAGATAAAAATTTTAATTACTAGTGGAGCAAATATTACTCATGATCTTTTAGAATCATTTGGTGGAAGACATCATAAAGATTTTGGTTCTGATGATGAAGAGTTAAATAGTCAAGGAATTGGAAGAATTGGTGATGTTTATACTAAATCAGAAGATTTTGAAACTTTTGAAAAAGAAATAACTAAAATCTTTGAAGATATATCTAAAGAACATAAGTTACTTTCAATTCAAGAATTACTTTATGAAATAGGATCTAAAATAAAAGATGAGAATTCTATTTTATACAATGCATATAAAAACAATATTCCTATTTTTGCACCTGGATTAATTGATAGTATGTTAGGTCTTCAACTTTGGATGTTTACACAAGATAATGAACTTGTTATAGATGCTGTTAAAGATATGCATTATTTATCGGATATTGTTTTTGAAAGTGAGAAAGTTGGAGGAATCTTTTTAGGAGGAGGCCTTCCAAAACACTATACATTAGCATCTAATCTTTTAAAAGGTGGTGTAGATGCAGCTATTCAAATAACAATGGATAGAGCAGAAACTGGTAGTTTAAGCGGTGCTCCTTTAGAAGAAGCTAAATCATGGTCTAAGGCAAAATGTGAATCAAACTTAGCTACTGTTATTGGTGATGTAACTATTATATTTCCATTAATATTAGCTGGTGCATTAGATAAAATAGATAATTGATAATATGAACTTTTTTTTAATAGCTATTTTCTATAGCTTATCAGGATTTTTCATGAAATATTCAGACGATGAATATGATGAAAATTCCAATAAATTAAAAGCTGTGATTTTAGGTATTATATGTGGTTTAGTTACAGGATTTGTTTCTACTATAAATCAAGATGCTGCTTGTATTTTTATTGCAGTATTACTTGCAAATTTGATTGCTTTAAAAGTTGATGGTATTCATCACTTAGCTACTCTAATAACTTTTGTAGGAATACTCGTTCTTTTAGGATTTCCTGTAATTAGTTTTTTTACTTTAGTTATTTGTATAATTGGTGCTTTTATTGATGAGATTGGAAATGATAATGATAAACTTTATTCAAAAGGAAAATTCTTTAAATACTTTTTTGAATATAGATTCACATTAAAAGTAGTTATTTTTATTTTAGCTATTTCAGGGTTT
>JAJDHW010000125.1 GCA_030266405.1 Methanobrevibacter sp. OttesenSCG-928-I08 | reverse complement strand
TGAAATTTTAAAATTAATAAATCTTCCTGAAGCTATTCCAAATAGGATTGAAAACATGATTTATGAAGAATTTCCAGATTTTAGAGATTCTAGATTACTTGCTATTGATGATGAATTAGAACTTGAAGAACAAAAAGAAAGAGCTATTGCACAAAAAATGGCTGCTGAAGATGCAGGAAATTACCATGCAGAGCTGGTATTACAATTTATTGAGAAATATCCTGAGTTTAAACATATCATTAAAGAAATTATTGATGTTGAATAATTTTTCTATTGATAAAATGTGTTTGATTTAATTATTATTTTTTACTTTCTAATCTTCTAATAGCATTTTGAACTTCTTCAAGCCTTTTATCATTATCTGATTTATATATTTCATCTTGAAGTTCTCTATATTTTTTATATTCTTTTCTAGCTATTGTATCTGCAGCTTTTTTAGAAACATCTCCTTTATCCGTTAAAATTTTAAAATCATTTAATTTTAAATATCCATCTAATAAATTAGTCCAACTTTTAAGTAAAATTGGGCTTTCTTTTTCTCGAGTATTTTCAACTTTTATCTCAGCCGTTTCTAAAAATCCATCAATTAATCTATCAGTAGCTTTAAGTTCTTCTTTAGTTAAATAATTTTTAGAAATTATAATGTCTGATGGATGTATTTTACTATTTGGAGACCCTTTCCATCTTGTTAAACCCATATCTAATTTTTCAGAATCTGCTCTATGTTTAATTATCTCCGGAGCAGTTTCACCAGTAACTGCATATATTATTTTATTTTGCACATTAGAATAGAAAATTCCTGTAATTTTAGGGTCATCATTATAATCATAGCTTAATTCATATAAATCAGCTATTTTTTGATAAGCTCTTCTATTTGATATTCTTATTTCTCGAACTCTTTCAATTAATTCATCAAAATAATCTTTTCCAAATTTTCTACCTTTTTTAAGTAATTCATCATCTAAAACAAACCCTTTAATTAAATATTCTTTTAAAATATTTGTAGCCCAAATTCTAAAGTTAGTAGCTTGGGAGGAGTTTAATTTATACCCTACTGAGATTATTGTATCTAAATTGTAAAAATTTTTTATGTGTTTCTTGCCATCAGATCCACTTACTTCAATTTTTTGAATAGCTGAACTTTCATCTAATTCACCTTCTTTAAAGATATTTTTTAAATGATAGTTAATTGTGCTAGTTTTTACACCAAATGAGGTAGCTATTGCTTTTTCAGTTGCCCAAAAGGTTTCACCACTATATAAAACATCTTCATCATTATTTTGGAATAATAATTTTTCAAAAACCTCATTTTCACTGCTCATTTTTTCACTCTTTTACAATTATTTAAATTTTAGTCCTTTTGGAGTTTTACTTGATAATTGTTCGCCATATCCATAAATATGGATTTTTCCAATTATTTCATTTGTTTTTTCATTTATAATTTCATAAATATCAATAGGGTGAGCTAATTTATCACTCATTGTACTTCCTAATCTAGAATAAATTATTGGGTCATTATTTTCACACTCAAGAGTATCTAAATAATGATATCCTTCAACAATATTCCTAACCATTACAGGATTATCTATATTATATCCAAATTCTCCACTTGGCCTATACTCATCAGTGTTTTCATCTTTCACATCACTCAATTCAATAACTGCTTTTCTTAAGTTTTCACCAAGTTCAAGCTCTTCTTTTTTCTGTTTTTTCTTTAAAAAATCAAATAATCCCATAATTAAATCTCCTTAAATAGCTATTTATAAAAAAGGATATATTATAACAGCTTCTTCTTCAAATTCCTTTTGTTCTTTGATATTTGCACCACATTCTTTACAATATTCATCTTCAGGACTTATTTTTTTCCCACATTTTGGACATTTTTCACAAATAAGAAACACCTAATCTATTTTATGTGGTTTTTAAGAAATAAATTTTGCTTTTTATAATCATGGGAAAATTTATAATTCATTTTAATATTTTCATGTATCAAAATCTATTTGAAGTATTTATATTAGAAAAAATATATTATCTATACTATTCTTTTATTGAAGTAATTATTTATGGAGGTAATTAATGAAATCCAAAAATCTTATAATTGGAATTATAATTCTATGTGTTATAATTGTAGGTTTAGTATTTGTTACATCATTTTCTTTTGATGATAATAATAATGAAACAGTTAATAATAGTACTAATTCATCTAATATTACTAAAAATAATACTATTTCTACTACTACTGATTCAAGTTCTGATTCATCTAGCTCTGGAGGAAGTGATTCATCTGGTTCTAGTCAACAATCAAGTAATCAAGGCTCAAGTAGTGAAAATGTTGAATCAACAGATTCCTCTTCAGAACCACCAGCACCAACTGATAAT
>JAJDHW010000124.1 GCA_030266405.1 Methanobrevibacter sp. OttesenSCG-928-I08 | reverse complement strand
AACATGAACATTACGTCCATTTTCAACTTTAATAGCTATATCAACAATTTTACCTGTTTTTTCATTGATAATAAGCTCATCAAGAACTCCCAATATCCTAGCATTATTTGTAGCTACTTGGTAGTTTTTTATTTCACTCCATAATTTCTCTTCTTTTTTAGGAATTTGTTTATTCTCCATAATATTCACCATTGGCATGTTTAATGTAAAAATAAATATATATTATATTATATTTTTATTATATTTAAACTATTCCCCCATTTAGCTATTGTAAATAAAAAAAAATGTATATAAAAAGTAAAATTGAGAATATAGGCAATTTCAAGAAAAAAGTATTTATAAAATTAAAATTTATAAAAATTGTTAGCTATACCCACATCATCTAATGTGTTTATATTAATTGCAAGATCAATGAGTGGAATAATTAACTTATGCTCTTCTTGAACTATGTTTTGACTACGCAATATATTCAATCCTGAAGGCACTAATCCTTTATATTCATACTCATAATTTAAACTCAAATCATCTAAAAAATCACTTGGAATATAAACAGAAAGCGAATCTTTATTAAATTTAAAATATTCTTTCAAAACATGATCAATGCATTTATAAGATATAAATGGTAAATCAGAATTTATAAACGTAAGAATATCATTTTTAGATTCTTTTTCAAAGGAATTTAATATAAAAGAAAGATCATTTAGATAACCTTCCCCAGGAGTATCAATGGTTTTAATATTTTTAAATTTGGAGATATATTTTTTTGTATTTGGAGTATTTGGACTAACTGCAACAAAAATTTCTTCAATACATGAAGATTTAATAAGATTATCTATAACATAATCAATTAAAGGTTTTTTATAAAAAATAAAAAGAGGTTTTTCAACATTAACTTTTAAACGACTTCCTAAACCCCCAGCCATAACTATTGCTTTAATCATGAAAATCAAATTAAAACTTATTATTTTGTAATTTCATTCTTTTTCCTAAAATACATCTTTCACCTTGATTTCCACCAATAGGTGATTTTTGAGTACCCATAGAATTCATACATCTAGCCATGATAGCAGAACCTAAAGCTAAACCATCTTCAACAAAAACAACATCTTCAAATTTATCTTGAACATATTCTAAAATTAATTCAGGTTTTTTACCAGTAATTCCTGCTCTTCCAGTAATACCTAAAGCAGAACCTTCAGTTATAATTTTTTCCTCAAAAGCAACATTTAAAAGTCTATTGACTATCATTGCACTAACATGATCCATAGTAGCTAAAAGTGTAGGTAAACCATCATTATCATAGAATTTTTTACCTAAATTTATTAAATCCTCTAATTTATCACCATTAGTACCAACATCACATCCAATTAAAGTAGTACCAGCCTGTTCTGCAGAAATAGGATCTAATGGAACAGTACCAAATCTAGTAACACCTTTTGGAACTTTTCGAATATCAATAAGTTTATGAGCTTCTTCAGCATTAGCTTTAGCTATTTTCTGATTTCCCTTTTTAAGTAATTTATCTGAATATAAATCCAATGCAGCACCATTATTTTTATCAATTTCACCAGACCCTTTTGCAATAGAATCAGCAATTACACCAGCTAACCCTAAAAAATTACCAACAGTATTTGCATAAGGTTCATTATTATTTACAATACGTCCTGCAAGTGTAGAACCAAAATCTAGAGAAACACACGGATTTCTATAATCAACATCAGTCCATTTAGCACCTAATTTAATACCTGCAGTAACAAGTTCTCCTTCCATTTCATTAGCAACAGATTCTTTACCTTTAGGAGGAATAACACTAACAACAGCACCATCAAACATTATATTTTCAAGCAAAGAATATTTTTGAAGCCTATCTGGAAGTTGAGATACAGACATTGCAGGAGACATTTTTCTTGGAGGAATACCTGCATCTAAACAACCATCAGCTAATGCTATAACAAGTTGTCCAGCTTCTTCAGCTGTTGCAAAACCAGCAGTTACTCCTGTAGATCTTACAACAAAATCTAAATCTTTATCTTTATCTAGATTAGCCTTTTTAAGAGAAGTTAAAACAGTATCTTTAACCATATCTGCTACAGCTTCTTTAGAAAGTTCTATCCCCCACACAGTTTTACCAAAAACTTCTTCATTCTTTTTAGGCTTACGTATATCTCTAGTCATTCTTACTGTTTTATTCAAAAGATAAGAATGGCTATTATTAAGATTAGTAGCTGATAAAATACATTTAGTAGTTGTATTACCTAATTCAACAGAAGCAGTAACATAAAAAACATCTGGATCTGTAGTGATTCCTGGGCCTTGATTTTTTCTTGACTCAGCCATTAAAGTGTCTAAATTTTGAATATGGCTTTTAGCAATTACAGGTTTTGGCCCTTTTTTAAAAATTTTATCTAAAAAAGACATAATATCCT
>JAJDHW010000123.1 GCA_030266405.1 Methanobrevibacter sp. OttesenSCG-928-I08 | reverse complement strand
TAAACTATTTAATAAACTGCTTGTTAATTATTAGATGAATTAAGTAAGAACAATTATTTTAAACAAAGAAAATAAATCAAATAGAATATTAGTTTTTTATTACTTTTCATGAACTCTTTATTATCTTTTAAATATTTGTTTTCCTATAATTAATAGTAGATTTAAATAGGTTATATTTTGGATGATTTTATGGTTAAAGAGGGTTTGGAAATTGTAGAAACAATTTTATATGAAGGAAATGAAGGAGCAGTTAATATTGAAGTTATTGTTGGTGATGAAACATTATGGATAATTTAAATCAATTAACTCAGCTATTTAGAAGAGATAAATCTGTAATATCTAGACATGTCAAAAATATTTTTGATGAGGTGAATTGCTAGAAAATTCAACTGTTGCAAAAATTGCAACAGTTCAAAATGAAGGAGAACTCAGAGTTGAAAGAGAAATTAAATTTTAATGTGATTTTTTATGAAAATAGATTTTAAAAATAGAGATTCTTTTAAATTATGTGGTTATTCTGTTGAAACTAATTTAGATTCTGCTTTAGAAGATATTGGGGATCTTTGTGAAAAGTATGAAGAAAAACTTTTAAAATTAACAGATTCTAATTTATATGGAGTAATGTGGTATAGCGAAGGACATAATTATGTTTATGCAGTAGCTATTGAATATGAAGATAATTTTAATAAAGAAAACATGGAATTTATAGAAATTCCTTCAGCTTACTTTGCAATAGCTACAGTTCCTGAAAATATGAGTGTAATTGAAGCATGGACTGTTTATTTCGAAAAATCTCTTCCTGAATTAGGATATCTTCCAGATTATGAGCATGGTCTGTTTTTTGAAAGTTATGATAATAATGGAACTTGTGAGCTTTGGACTCCAGTTAAAAAAGAAGAATAATTCTTAATTTTTTTATAATCAATAATTTATATTTTTTAAAAAACAGAGAGAGTAATCGGTAAGTATAAATATCTATAAAATACAATTTTATTTAATGCATATTAAAATAGTTAATATGTAGAATAAAAGCCTATATGAGTAAATATTAAATTAAATAATTTTATTATCTCTAGATATTTGTTCATTTTATTTTTTTTAACAATATCTTTGATAATTCATAATTTATTTTAAATAATATTTAATCTAAGAAATGGGAAATTTATAGGAGAAATAAAAAATGTTTGATTTAACAGGTAGAATAGCTGTAGTAACTGGTGCATCTTCTGGTATTGGTGTACAATTTGCTAAAGCTCTTGCAGAACAAGGTGCAGATTTAGTATTACTAGCTCGTAGAAAAGAAAAATTAGATAAAGTTGCTTCTGAAATTCGTGATAGGGGTAGGAAATGTCTAACAGTAAAATGTGATGTAACTGATACACAACAAATAAAAGATGCTGTTAAGGCAACTATTGATGAATATGGAAAAGTAGATATTTTAGTTAATAATGCTGGTGCTGGAGGAGAAGATCATATATTTGAAACAACTGATGAACAATGGGATAAAGAAATGGCTCTTAATTTAAAAGGAGTATTTGTTGCAGCTAGAGAATTTGGTAAAGAAATGAAAAAGAATAATTATGGTCGTATTATAAATATTGCTTCAATGTATGGTTTAATTGGAAGTATGACTGGTGGTATTGCATACCATGCAAGTAAAGGAGGAGTAGTAAACTTCACACGTGCTCTTGGTGCAGAACTTGCTCAATATGGTATTACTGTAAATGCAATAGCTCCAGGATTTTTCGCATCTGAAGCAACAGATCATTTAATTGATGCAGAACCATTTAAAGAAATGGTTAAAGCAACTTGTCCAATGGGATGTTCAGGTAAAGAAGGGGAACTTAATCCTGCATTAATTTACCTTGCTTCTGATGAAGCATCATACACAACTGGATCAATAGTTGTTGTCGATGGTGGATTAACTGCAATTTAAATCCACTTTTTTTATTTTTTTTTAAAGAAGATTTATTAATTCTAAAGATATATTATACTTATATCAGAGGATGTAGCTATGAGTAAAAAAGATGAAATAATTGAATCTGCATTTTTACTTTTCCTAGATTATGGGATTGATAATGTTTCTATAACTAAAATAATTGAAAAAGTCAATATTAGTAATGGTGGGTTTTTTCACTATTTTAAGACAAAAAATGACTTAATAGTTGAAATAATGGAAACATACGTATATTTTTATTTTAACAGTCCATTTGAAGAAAATGAAAATAAAGACTTTTCAACATTAGATAAAATTAAATTATATTATGCTAAATCAATTAGATATGATTTAGATAAAAAAGAATTTTATAATACAACATATAATGGTAAAAAAATAGATTATAAGAAATTATGTGTTCTTTTTTTAAGTAGCTATAGAAAAAATGAAATATTAAAAGATAATTTCAATCAAAATCAATCTTTAATGTTAAATACTCTAGAAAAAATTATTGATAAA
>JAJDHW010000122.1 GCA_030266405.1 Methanobrevibacter sp. OttesenSCG-928-I08 | reverse complement strand
TAATATCTTCACCCATAATTGGAATTCTTCTTAAACTATTTCTAACCATAATTTTAGAAGCACCTTCAATAGGTGTTCCTGGGGTTGTTGTAATAACATCTTCAGACATGAAATCTTGAGCTACTTCTTCAGTTAAAACTCCTGCAAGAGATAATGCAAAATCTCTTTCAGTTACAATACCTATAAGAGTTTCATCTGCGTCAACAATAGGAATAGCCCCAACTTTTTTATCTAACATGATTTCAGCAGCTTTTGAAATTGGATCCCTATTAGAGCAATAAACAACTTCTTTAGTCATGATTTCTCTTACTGGCTCATTAATAGCTGCTAGAAAATTATCCTGATATTTGTTTTGAATAATGTTAAATTTCTTTCCACCACCTAAGAAATCTAAAATATCCATAACTGTAACTATACCTAAAAGTTTTCCAGATCCAGGATCTGTAACAGGTAATCTTCTAAATTCATGTTCAACCATGACTTTTGCGGTATCTTTAATGCTCTTACTAGGAGGTATTGAAACTACTTCTTTATTAGCTAAAGACATTATGTCTCCATCAGTATCCGGAGTTTTAGTTATGTGTTCGATTGAACCTCTATTTCTAGATTTTCTTAAGTTTATAGCACTTTTATCTTTCATTTTGGCACCTCATGAGGCTAATTCTTAATATTGCCTTTTATAAAAAAAATAAATCAACGAAAATTCAAGCTATTATTCTATATTTAAGAATTTATGAACTTGAGGTATGGTGGAAACTTCAAAATATTTACCCACAGTTTCCGAAATTTCAAATAAATGTTTATTTAAACTCTTCCACTCATCAATAGGACTTGATGGTTGAATAATAATTTGAAGTCCATTTTGATTAGTTATTTCATTTGATAACTTTTTAATAATCTTTTCTATTGAATTTATTTTCATTGAAGGCAATACAACTAATTTACAATATACACTTTTAGAGTTTGATATTAATAAATTTAGTGTTTTAATTTCATTATCTAAAATATCATCAGACCAATTTTCATTAAAATGGTCTGGAAGTTTAATGTCTAATGATACGAAGTCAATTAGGTTTAATTTACTAATATTCTTAGTTAAAGTACCATTAGTTTCTAACATTGTTTTATAATCAATTTTCTTTATTATTTCATTAATAAAATCATAGTATAAGCTAGGTTCTCCTCCTGTAAATGAAATTGAATGTAAATCAGGACTAACTAATTCTTCAATTTTTTTAATTACATCATCTACAGTTAAAATAGAACCAGAATTTTTAGATTTACTAATTTCAGTATCACAATATGTACAATTAAGATTGCAACCAGCAAATCTAACAAATATTTGTCTTTTTCCAATAAAAAGACCTTCTCCTTGAATACTAGAGAAGATTTCTACAATAGGTGCTTTCATATTTATTCTCTAATTATTTTTTTAAAAAGAGCTCCTTGACCAATTCCTTCATTTACACATGCAGAAACAGAATCTAAATTATCATATTTTTCTTCCAAACTTTCAACTAATTTCTCAGCGAAAAATTGAGAAAGTTCTTCTGCAGAACTATATTTAAGTGGTAGAAATACACAATCTTCAGAAGGAATAGTATATCCTTTACCATTGACTTTAAATGCAACACTTTTCATATTTTCTAATTTTTCAATACTTACTTCAGAGTCATCAAATTCTTTAAAACTAATTAAATCATTGTAAATTGGAATTAATAATTTGTGATCCAAATGATTACAAATAGCTCTAACATATTGTTTAACATCTTTAAAATCAACTACAAAATTGAAATCCCCTTTTCTCTCACCTTCTATTTCAATATCTACAAAATAAGAATGACCATGAATATATCCACAAGAATCGTGCCCTGGAATTAGATGTGCTGAAGAAAACCTTAAATTTGCATTAATACCATTAACTATAATTTTCATATTATCTCCTCATAAACAGTCAGTTTTACTAATGTCTTCATCAATTGAAGTTAATTCTTCAATATAATTAAGTGTGACATTATTAACTAAATCTAAAATGTTATTTTTATTAAATATTCTTTTATTTTCATTATCTATAATATCATATAATCCTATAGTTTTAACATCATTTGGTGTTCCTTTATCTTCAATATTTAAACCAAAATGTATTTTCATAGAACTTATTGATACACTAGCTATTGAAACACTTAGTTTAGAACCATTTATATAAATATCATCTCCTTTTCTTGTAGAAATAATACCTAATTTAAATAATTCTTCTCTAAAAATCATTACAAGCAATCTTTGACGTAAATAAGCTATTTTTATATTAGCAGGTTGACAATCAAAAAATTCAACAATAAAATGAATCATATTATTTGATTTAATCTCAAGGCCCACATCTTCAAAGTCTTTTAAATTATCACTTTTAATATCCATTGGACCGAACCAAGTTATAATTGACGAATTTTTTATACCAAATG
>JAJDHW010000121.1 GCA_030266405.1 Methanobrevibacter sp. OttesenSCG-928-I08 | reverse complement strand
TTCTACTGGAGTAAACTTTATACAATTTCAGTCTATTCTTGTAAAAGGTAATAATAATATAAATAATAATTCTATTACTTTTAATAATAATACTATTGTTAGTTTAGGTATTATGGGAGCTGGAATTCTTAGTATAGGTCATGAAATAGAAATTTCTGGATCTAATGAAATATCATATAATGAAATTAATTTAAATAATAATACTATTTCAGAATTAGATATTGGTGGTGTTGGAATCAGTATTTATGCAGGTTTTGGTATTATTAATGGTTCAAATATATCATATAATACTCTTTCAATTGATGATGTTCCAAATGATGTTAGTTTAAAGGGAGGAGCTATTTTTAATCACGAAGTAAGCAACTTATTAATTGAAAATACTGAATTTATAGGTAATGGTAATAATCAAATTAATGGTAGTGCTATTTATAATGGTGCAGATGCTTATTTAGAAATTTCAGATTCTTATTTTGAAGGTTATTCTCATTTAATATATAATGATGATGATTATGATGATGTGAATGATAATTATTATTATGGAACTTTGTATTTAGATAATAATGTAATGGTTTCTGATAATAATGAAGATATTTATAACTTAGGAGAAATTGTATCTACTGTTCATGTTGTATTTTTAGATAATAAGACTATTTATGTTCCTATTGACTATGTTCTTAATATTACTGGTCAAATTACTGATGATAATGGTAATATAATTGTTGGTCAAAATTTAACATTCAATATAACATATCCTAATGGTACTGTTATATCAAAAGAAGTTCCTATTTTTGAAAATGGATATTATAATGTACTTTTAACTGCTGATCAACTTGGAACTTATATCATTAATGGTTCTTATTATGATGGTGCACTTCAAGAAAAGCATATTTATGACATTGGTAAAATAAATGTAGTTGATGAAGGCATTATACTTGTAAATAAGACTACTAATGTTTCATTTGTAAATATTGGTGATGAAATTTATTATAATGTGACTATTACTAGTAATGTTGATGTTAATCTAACTAATATCACTGTAAAAGAATATATTACTAAATTTTTAGACTATATTGATTATATTGGTGATGATTGGGGTTATAATCATATTGCTGGTTTATGGTTTTATCAAGAAGAGTTAGGTCCTCGTGAGACAATTGTTTTAACACTAATATTTAAAGTAGCTCTTGAATATCCTGATGAAACTTTAAATAATACTGTTAGTGTTAATGCTAATGAATTACCTAATAATACAAATGCATCTAGTGAAAATATTAATGTAACTAGTCCTAATTTAATTATTGAAAAAATAAATAATGATTCATCAGTTAAATATAATCAAATAATAAATTACACAGTTAAAGTTACTAATAATGGTAATGGTTATGCTAGTGAAATTTACTTTGAAGATATTATTCCTGAAGGATTAACTTATCTTGGCTTTGATGGTAAAGATTGGTCATATAATGCAACAAATAAAAGATGGACATATGATGGTTCATTATTAGCTAATCAAGTTATTGAAATAGTTTTATCATTTAGAGTTAATTTCAATGCTTCATCATTTGTAAATAATACAATTACACTTTATAACAAACAAAATCCTAATGGAACTAATGCATCAAGTAATAATACTAATGTTTCTAAACTTGATACTGAAACTACTATTGATGATGTTGATGGTAAACCTGGTGAAACTGTTCCTATTACTGGTACTGTTAAAGATGAAGATGGTAATCCTGTTACTGATGGTACTGTTAAAATTACTTTACCTGATGGAACTAATGTTACTGTTGATTTAAATGATGATGGTGAATATTCATATAACTGGACTATTCCTAAAAATTCAACTCCAGGTAAATATGATATTGAAGCTGAATTTGAAGGTAATGACTTTTATGAACCTTCATCAGATGATGGTATATTTACAATTGAAAAAATCAAAACAATAATTACTATTGATGATATTGAAGGTAAACCTGGTGATAATGTTATTATTACAGGTACTGTAAAAGATGAAAATGGTAAACCATTAGATGGTAATGTTATTTTAACTTTACCTGATGGAACAATTGTTACTGTAATAGCTAAAGATGGTGAATTTGAATATCCTTGGACTATTCCAAATGATTTCAAAAAAGGACAATATATTATTCTTGCAGAATTTGAAGGAGATAATCTTTACAATTCATCATCTGCTGAGGGAATATTAAATGTAATTGGAACTCCAGGTCCAACTCCTACACCTACTCCTACTCCTGTAGATGAAAAAACATCTGCTAATGCTGGTTTAGATATGGAGAAAACTGGAAATCCAATAGCTATTTTACTTTTATTAATGATTTCATCATTAATGATTGTAATTAGAAGAAAAAACTAAATATAATTTTGAGGTTTATTAAATAAATCTCAAAATTCACTTTTTTTATATATCTATATTGGGATTAAAACAAAGCCATTTCTTAAATATAAAATTCAATTAATAGCATTGTGATGTATTATTGAAATTTTTATCTAAGCATA
>JAJDHW010000120.1 GCA_030266405.1 Methanobrevibacter sp. OttesenSCG-928-I08 | reverse complement strand
TGAAAGTTGCTGTACTTGGAGGTACTGGTGATCAAGGTTTGGGAATAGCTATTCGTTTAGTCCAAGCTGGAGAAGATGTATATATTGGGTCTCGTGAGGCTAGTAAAGCAGAAAGAGCTGCTGATGAGATTAGATTGTTATTAGATGATGATTCATTAACTAATGTTTCAGGATATAGTAATCCTGATGCTGCAAATAAGGCAGATGTTGTTATAATGACTGTGCCTATTTTAGCTCAAAAACCAACTTTAGAATCTGTTAAAGATTTTGTTAAAGGTAAGGTATTTGTTGATGCTACTGTTCCTTTAGAGTCTAATATTGGAGGAAAAGCTGTTCACTATTTCAGTCTTTGGGAAGGATCTGCTGCTGAGAGAACTGAATCTCTTTTAGGAGATACTGGTGTTAAGGTGGTTTCTGCATTTAATAATATTTGTTCTTTTGCTTTAAATGATTTTAAAGAAGAAGTTGATTGTGATTGTCTTGTATCTGGGGATGATGCTGATGCTAAAAAAACTGTTTTTGAGTTAGCACATAAGATACCTGGAGTTCAATGTGTTGATTGTGGGCCTTTAGAGCAAGCAAGAACTGTTGAAAGAATAACTGCTTTATTGATTAATTTAAATATAAGACATAAATCACGTAAAGGCGGAATAAGAATCAGTGGTATTAAAAAAGATTATTGAATATAATCTTTTTTCTATTTTTTTTAATTTTAATTTTCTAATATAGATAATTATTTATAAAAGATTTTTAAGAACTTTAATTAATTTATTAAATCTTAAACTTATATTTAATTATGGGATATTATGAAAAATCGTTACATTGGCTTATTAATTCTTATTATTATACTTTTTTTAGGATTTTCTGTATTTTCTGGAATCGGTACTGAAAGAATTGATATTGCTGGGTCTACATCTGTTCAACCACTTGCAGAACAATTAGCTATTGAATATACCAAAGATAAACCTGATTTGAAAATTAATGTTCAAGGTGGAGGTTCTGGTATGGGTATTAGATCAGTTTCTCAAGAAATAGCTGATATTGGTATGAGTTCTAAAGAATTAAACGATGAAGAAAAGGAAAATGTTGAAGTTGTTGAAATTGGTAAAGAAGGGATTGTTATCGGGGTTCATAATAGTAATCCTATTGATGATTTATCAATTGAAGAACTTAAAAAGATATTTTCTGGAGAAATTTCTAATTGGAAAGAAGTAGGTGGCAATGATGAAGAAATTCATGTTGTTACTAGGGAGGATGGATCTGGTACTAGAAGTGCATTTGAAAGCATTGTTATGGATGATAGTGATATAAAAAATGATGCTATTGTTCAAAGTTCAACAGAATCTGTTAAACAAGCTGTTGCATCAGATAGTGCAGCTATTGGCTATATGTCTCTTGCTCATATGAGTGATGATGTTAAATCTGTTAAAATTGAAGGAGTTGTTCCTTCAGAAGAAAATATAGCTAATGGTCAATACGAACTTCAAAGGCCATTTTTATTTATTATTACTAAAAATCATGATGAAACAATTGATGATTTTATTAAATGGGTTAAATCAAGTGAAGGAAGAAAAATAATTCAAGATGAAAAAATTGTACCTTCTAATTAAGAGTTAAACTATGATTAAAAAAAGAGATAAAACATTAAAGGATATATTAGATTTAATTCTTTATGATAATCCTTCTACTCAGGAAGAAATAGCTGAAAAATTAGGAATAACTAGAAGATATGTCACTGAACTTTTAAAACCTTTAGTTGAAGATGAAACTGTTAAAAAAGCATATGTCATTGATTTAAAAAGTTATGAAAAAGTTGTTGAATCATTTGGTCAAGATGTCTCTTCTAAAAATATGGCAGGAAATGTTTTGATTAATGATATGATAAATAATATGGCATTACATGTTCAAAATCAACTTGAAGCTTCTTTTTTATCTATTGTAGAAAATGATCCTGTTAAAGCTGAAGAAGCATTAAAAATGGATTTTGATACGAATAATATGTTTGACAAAATTAGAACATCTGTTGAAACAATAATAACCATTAATCAAACACCTAGTTTTTCTAAATCTGTTATTTTCAATGAAGTTGCTTATGATTTAGAAAGAATTGGAGATTATTGTGGTCATATAGCTAAATTTACAATTAATGATACATATGAAATTGATGAAGATATCTTAAAAAATATAAAAAAATTATATAAATCTTCTAAAAAAATGATTCAGTTATCGGTAGATTCATTTTTAACTGGTAAAATTGAGTTAAAAGGTGATGTTATGGATCTTGAAGAGAATTTACATTCTATTCAAAATAAATCTATGAATATAATTGCTCTTCAAATGACAGAAAGTTCTTTTGATGATGTTGAACGTTCTAATTATTTTATTTATCTATCTAGGGTTATTAAAGCTTTTGAAAGGATTGGGGATATTTGTGTTGAAATTATAGATTTATCTGGGGAATTTCATAAAAATATGCCGAGATCTAACACTCCTAGATCTTTTAGGGAAAGAATAACTTAATTTTT
>JAJDHW010000012.1 GCA_030266405.1 Methanobrevibacter sp. OttesenSCG-928-I08 | reverse complement strand
GGATGAAAAAACCCCCTAAATAAAGATTTTTTTATTCTACTTTTACTGTGTTTATTGTTGTGTAGTTGTTCCATGTACTGTATGCTATGTAGCTTCCTGGATTTAAATTAATGTCTAATTTAGCTATTCCGTCATCACCAGTTATTTTATAGTAATCTACGCCATTTATGTTTATTCTTACTGTTTGATTTTTAAATGGGTGTCCTGTTCCATTTAATACTTTTACTTGGAATTGATCAGGAGTTTTGAATGTTTTGTTTAAGTCATATCCGATTAATGTATCTTTAACTGTTATATTATAGCTTCTCATTAATCCATCAGGACCAGTTGCAGTTATAATATACTTTCCAGGATGTAACCTAATAATCAATGTTGCAGAACCATTTACGATAGTTTTATTGTAAAAAACACCATTTACATTAAATGTCACATTTTTACCTTCATAGTCACCTAAAACTTTAACAGTAAACTGACTACCATTTAAATAATATTTAGTTAAATCAGAACCAATAATAGTAGAATCAATAATTAAACTAGTAGTTAATGATTTATTATTATAATCTTTTGTCCCATTAAAGTAACTGGTAATATTATATTCTCCTGGATTAAGATTTAAGTTTAAAAATGCATGACCAGTACTATTAGTATTTTTATAATAAGGTTTACCATTAACAGTAATAATAATAGTTTGATTAACTAAAGGATCACCATTAGAATCAGTTAAACACACAATATACTTTGTACCATCACGATAAAACATAACAATGTCATCAGCATCTAATATAACATCTCTTGATTTTATAATAGTTAATTTAGTTGTTAATGATTGGTTATTGTATTTATTAGTTTCTTTAAAGTAACTTGTAATATTATATTTGCCTGGATAGAGAGTTAAATTTAATACAGCATAACCAGTATCATTAGTATTCACGGTGTAATTTTTACCATTAACACTAATAACAATAGTCTGATTAACTAAAGCATTACCTTTATAATCAGTTAAACGCACAATGTACTGTGTACCATCACGATAATTCATAACAATATCCTCAGCCTCTAATATAACATCAGACTTCAACACATTAACAAGAACATTATTCAATAAAACAGTATTATCATAATATAAAGTTAAATTATACTCTCCTGCATTATCTAAAGTTAAGTTTTGGTTTTTAATTGAAAAATCACCAATAAATGTTTCATTATCATAAACTTGTAACATAAAATCAGGTAAAAACTCAGAACCAGTAACATCATCAGTACCATTAAGATAAACACCAACCAATACCTCATCACCAATATTTAAAGTATCAGTAATATTAAATAAAACAGTATAATAATCCTCTAAAACATATGATCCATGTATTAATTCACTAAATAATGGTTTATTTGTTGCCCAAAAATTACCAGACAAAAACCCATTACCATTATTCATATAAATTGCAGTTCCATTATTTGCACTATTATTATAAAAAATAGAATAAGAACAATTCAAAGCATAATTAGTATATATTGCTCCACCAAAAATATCACTAGTATTTAAACCATTACCATCAACAACATTATTTATAAAAACATTACTAACAACATCTAATGTTCCATACTCTTGGTATATTGCACCACCTCGAGAATAAGCATAGCTTTCTTTAACACCATTTTTATTACCATCTGCAAAAACAAAAACGCCATTATCCTTAAAAACATTACCAGTAAAAATATTATTTTCATAAACATTATAGATATATATTGCCCCACCGTAACCTTCACCGTAACCGGAAACTGTGCCATTAAAGTTACCATTAGCATTTAAATTAACTGAATTATTTATAAAAGAATTACTTGTAAAAGTATTATTTTCATCAACATTATTGATATATATTGCTCCACCATAACCGCCACCGTAACCGCCACCGTAACCTTCACCGGAAACTGTGCCATTAAAGTTACCATTAGCATTTATATTAACTGAATTATCAGTGAAAACATTATCTGTGAAATTATTTCCATTCGCATAATTGATATATATTGCTCCACCGGAACCGTAACCGTCACCGTTACCGTTACCGTTACCGTCACCGAAAATTGTACCATTAAAGTTACCATTAGCATTTAAATTAACTGAATTATTTGTAAAAGAATTACTTGTAAAAATATTATTTCCCCAATTACTATTGATATATATTGCTCCACCGTAACCTTCAACAGAACCGTAACCGTGACCGTAACCTTCACCGTAACCGGAAATTGTACCATTAGAGTTACCATTTGCATTTACATTAACTGAATTATCAGTAAAAACATTACTTGTAAAAGTATTATTTCCATTCGCATAATTGATATGTATTGCTCCACCGGAACCTCCACCGGAAGCGGAACCGGAAATTGTACCATTAGAGTTACCATTTGCATTTACATTAACTGAATTATCAGTAAAAACATTACTTGTAAAAGTATTATGTCCTGTTCCGCTCTGGATATATATTGCTCCTCCATAAGCATATATTTCTATTCCTCCTGAGCCTGATTGTATTGCGTTTGCACTATTTTTTTCAAAAACACTATCAATTATTGTTATTGACTCATTGGAGATTATAGCTCCACCATGAGCTTCGTCACCGTTGGTTGTTGTTATGTTTCCATTTATTAATGTTATATTTTTTATTATTATTCCTGTTGCTGTTATATTGAAAAATCTCCCATATCCTTCTGCATCAATAGTATTT
Organism: Methanobrevibacter sp. OttesenSCG-928-I08; assembly: GCA_030266405.1. Taxonomy (GTDB): domain Archaea; phylum Methanobacteriota; class Methanobacteria; order Methanobacteriales; family Methanobacteriaceae; genus JAHKLT01. The sequence continues at coordinate 20,031 of JAJDHW010000012.1, read as the reverse complement.
CCTCTTCCATCAATAGTAATATTATCAGTAGTAATATTTATGCCACCATAATCTTGACCATTTTTAGAAATACTTGAATTTAAATAAATAACATCATTTGGATTTGCATTATTTATCTCATCTTTTAAATCATCCCAATTACTTACTTCAACATTTGCTTTAACTTCTAAATCATCAATTTTATCAATATTTGCATCACTTAATTCATCTGCAGCTGAAACTAAACCAATAGAACATATCAGCACAAAAAATATTAAAAAAATATTAAAAAAATATCTCCTCAACATCCAAAAAACCTCCTATTAAATAATACAATATTGAATAATATATTATAAATAAATTTCTTTTTGAATATTGTCTCATCTAAAAAGGATTGTCATGATAATTTTAATCCATCTTTATTATATCACAATAATTTAATTCAATTAATGTACTGCTTTACTTATTCATATTAAAACATTTTCTTCAATTTAATATACATTTAAAATCGTTTTTAAACAATATTGTTAAATGACAACAAAAGTTAAATCCACTAGTATTTATTTAGAATAAAAAAAATAAGAAATCATTAAGCTTTTGATATTTCTAAAAAAAAATTTATTTTTCGCCGTAAATAATTGCAAATATATAATATTTATAAGGAACATCGACTTCTTTAAAACCAAATTCTTTAAGCCAATTAAGTTGTGTATCTAAAAAACTAGGATCATCAAATTTTCTTCTCTCATTAGCTATTTTTATAATATTTTCATCTAATCCACTACTTAAAACCCTTTTATTAACATTATCTTTAAAAATTTTATCTAATTTTTTAGAAGGACTTAACACTATATCTGCATTAATAAAGATTCCATCTTCATTTAATAATGTGGAACATTTTTTATAAAGCTCTTTTTTATCATTTTCTTTTAAGTGATGAATAGAAAGAGAAGACATAATTATATCAAACTTTTCATCAAATTCTGCATTTAAATAATCTTCATTAATATATTTAAAATTAGGATATTTAGAAAATCTTTCTTTAGCTTTATCTAGCATATTATTTGATAAATCAACTAAAGTAATATCTGCATTTGGATATTTTTCAAGTAAAAATTTGGATAATAAGCCAGTTCCTGCTCCAAGATCTAATACTTTTGGATTATCTTTTTCAAAATTAATTACATCAATAGCTATATCATAAAAATCATCAAAACATGGAATTAAATATTTTCTATCTTTATCATATCTATCTGCAGCATCATCGAATTTTTCCCCAATAGACATGTTATTTCCCAACCCCTAAACTAAAATTAAGACTTCTTACAGAATGTGTAAGTGCGCCTAAAGAAATTATATCTATATCTAATTTTGCATAATTTCCAATATTACTTTCATTTATGCCACCAGATAATTCAATTAAAACATTTTTTCGAAGATTTGAATCATTTAGCTTTTTTAATACTTTTTCAATTTCTGTAGGGTCCATATTATCTAGCATTATAATATCTGCACCAATTTGGCTACATTCTATTGCGTCTTCAAAAGTTTCAACTTCTATTTCAATTTTTTTAGAAAAGCTAGTTTTAGATTTAGCTAATTCTAATGCTTTAGCAGGTGAACCAACAATAGCTATATGATTATCTTTAATTAATACCATATCATCTAAAGAAAACCTATGAGTATCTGCACCACCAATATTTAAAGCTATTTTATCAAATTTAGAAATTCCTGGTGAAGTTTTACGAGTTCCTGCAATTTTACAGTCTGGATTAATAGCTCCTACCATATTTACAATATTTCGAGTATAAGTAGCTACTCCACTCATTCTCATTAATAAATTTAAAACAGTTCTCTCTAAAAGTAAAATTTTACGGGCATTTCCCTTAATTTTTAATAAAATATCATTTTTATTTATTTTATCTCCATCTTCAAAATTATCAATGATTTCAATATTTTTTTTATCTAAAATCTCTTTAATAATTTCAAAACCTGCAAAAATACCTTTATCTTTAGAAATAATATTAGCAGTGATTATTTTATCTTTATTAATTAAAGCATTTGAAGTTATATCTCCAAAACCTTCGTCTTCGTTTAATATAAAATTAATCATTTCATCCATATAATCACTTATTTATCTTTTTGTAAATTCTAATTAATCAATTATTGTAATTTCTTATTAAAAAATTTACTCCAATTAAAAGATAATTTTATTATGTAAAAATAACTAATTTTATTTAAATAAATAAGAAAATTTTAAAACTTTAAGTGATATTCATGGAACTTACATTTTTAGGAACCTCATCAGCTGTTCCTTCAACAAAACGAAATCATCCTGCAATAGCTTTAAAGGCTTTTGGGGAAATAATGTTATTGGATTGTGGAGAAGGTACTCAGCGACAATTAGCTTTTGCAAGAATTAGCCCAATGAAAATAAATAAAATATTTTTAAGTCATTTTCATGGAGATCATATCTTAGGCTTACCTGGACTTATACAATCTATGGGATTTCGAGGAAGAAAAGAACCACTACATATTTACGGACCTAAAGGATTAAATGCTTTGAAAAACCCAATACTTAATTTAGGTTACTGTTTAATTGAATTTCCTATTGAATTCCATGAGATAAGTGATGGAATTGTTGTTGAGAATGAAGAATACTTAATATCTTGTGCTAAAACAAAACACAATGTAACTAATCTATCTTATTCTGTTGAAGAGAAAAAGAAACCTCGTTTTTTAAGAGAAAAAGCTATTGAACTTGGAGTTCAAGTTGGTCCTGATTTTAGTAAACTTCATAATGGAGAAGAAGTTGAAGTAGAGGGTAAGATTATAAAACCTTCAGATGTTTTAGGTGATAAGAGGAAAGGTAAAAAAATTACCTATTCTGGAGATACAATGCCATCTGAGGCTATGATTAAATTAGCTGAAAATAGTAATCTTTTAATTCATGAAGCAACATATATATTTGAAGATAGTGATAAAGCAAGAGAAAACACTCATTCAACAAGTACTGATGCTGGAGAAATTGCAAAAAGAGCAAATGTAGAAAAACTAATAATTACTCACATTAGTACAAGATATACTGATGATGGAAAATTATTAGAACAAACAAAAAAGATTTTTAAAAATAGTGAAATAGCTACAGATCTAATGACAATAGAAATTTAAGGAGATTTTATGAATATTATAGAGAATTTAAGCCCTTTCTCAGAAATAATTTTAACAATAATAATTTTATTACTTGTAGAATTATTGGTTAAAATTGTAAGTTTTGTAATTTCTAAAATAAGTAAACGTCGCTCAGCAGATCAAACATTAATATACTTATTAAAGGATTTAATTAGATATATAATTTATATTAGTGCTATTATAGTTATTTTTGATATATTTGGTATTGATTTAACAAGTATTTTAGTAAGTATTGGTATTGCAAGTCTTATTATAGGTTTTGCATCAAAAGACATTATTTCAAATTTCCTATCAGGGGTTTTTGTAATAAGTGATAAACATATAAAACTTGGAGATACTATACAATTAGATTCTATAAAAGGTAGAATTAAAAAAATAAGTTTTAGAACAACAATTGTTGTAGATAACGATGGTGTCACTTCAATAATTCCGAATTCTGCATTATCAAACAAACCATATCAAAGATATAATGAGTTAGAAATGCTAAGAGTTGATTTAATTTCTATTATTCCATTAAAAATTGATATTGAAGAATTTAGAGAAAAAATTTTAAATATAATAAATGAATATAGTGAAATTAATAATAAAAAAAGTCCAAATTTATATTCCAAAGAAATTACTGAAGATGGAGTTAAAGTAAAAATTAGTGTTTGGATAAATAATGAATCAGAAATTGATTCTGTTAAATTAAAATTAAGTAATGATGTTAGATATTTAATAGAAAGCTATTGTGAGGGATGAAATGTCAAAAAATCTTAAAAATGAAATAGAAACACTGAAAAATGAAAAAAATGCTATTATTCTTGCTCATAATTACCAACCAAAAGAAGTTCAAGAAATATCAGATTTTGTTGGAGATTCTCTTGAATTATGTATTAAAGCATCTGAATTAGAAGATAAAGACATCATTGTATTTTGTGGAGTAGATTTTATGGGAGAAACTGCTTATATATTAAATCCTAATAAAAAAATAATTATTCCTGATTTAGAAGCAGATTGCCCTATGGCTCATATGTTAACAGGAGAACAGGTTCGAAATGCAAAAAAAGAACATCCTAATGCTGCAGTATGTTTATATGTAAATAGTTTAGCTGATGCAAAGCAAGATGCAACTACATTATGTACCTCTTCAAATGCTTTAAAAGTCATTGAAAGTTTAGATGAAGATGAAATTCTTTTTGGACCTGATAATAACTTAGGAAATTATGTAAGAGCTAAAACTTCTAAAAAAATCATTCCAATAGCAGATGAAGGATATTGTTATGTTCATAAAAAATTCACACCAGAAGATGTTAAATTAAAAAGAAAAGAAAATCCAGATATAGAAATTATTTGCCATCCTGAATGTGATATGAGTGTTCAAAATGAATGTGATTATGTTTTAAGTACTGGTGGTATGCTTAATCATATAGCAAATAGTGAAAAAGAAGAATTTATTTTAGCAACTGAAGTAGATATGATAAGTAGAATTGAACTTGAAATTCCAGGAAAGAAAGCTTATCCTTTAAGAGAAGATGCAGTTTGTGATTCAATGAAATTACACACATTAGAAAAAATACGAGATTCTCTTAAAAATGAATCTCCTGAAATTACATTACCTGAAGATGTTGCTAAAAAATCATTAAAAGCAGTGCAACATATGCTTAATGCTTCAAAATAATTAATTAAAATCTTCAAGAAAGCTAGATATAAATATTTCCATTTCTATTTCTTCTCTAGCTATAAAATCATCTAATTTTATTTTAGATTCCTCAGAAGCAAATGGATAAAATTCTTTTTTATAATACATTGTTAAAATTAAATATTTCCCATTTTTATTAAGTTCAGTTTCTTCTTCTAATTCATTATCCAGAATTTTTAACTGATTTAAACTTAAACCAGAGATTTTATATTTAACACATCCTTTATCATCAGTAATCCCATACTCTGTAATTTTAACATTCATCATACCACTTTTGATAAAAATTCTTTTATGGGATCTTCAACCTTTAAAATTTCACTAGAACCAATATGGCCAAGTATTGAGTCATATATTACAAGTGTTGAATTTTTAATCATCTTAGACATAGGTACTGCGTCTAATTCTGGAGGAAAGTATTGGTCTTGGTTAATAGCTATTATAAGTACAGGTATTTTAATATTACTTAATTCATTTTCTATATTATAGCTATGTGATGCATTGTTCCTATAAATTATGTCATTTGCATCATCTTCACTTCCATCAAGAGCTAATTCTTCCATTCCCTCATTTATTTCTTCATTTGATAAAGATCTATAATATTCTCTTGATAAACCTAAAGTATACATAGATTTACTAGCTAATTTTAAAGTTTCAGTAAGTGGTTTTTCATAATTTCCATTATTATAATTTGGATCAGATAGAATAATATCATTCATCTGTTTACCCATTGCATAATTATGTCCTGCAACTTTATAACTACTTACAAGAGAAACAGCAAAATCTGCAAAGTCAGGGTATTTTGAAACAAGTGTAAGAGCTAAAAAACCACCCATTGAATTTCCAATTATTCCTTTTATATGATTTATATTAAATTTATCTTTTAAAAAGCATTTTTGAAAATTAACCATATCTTCAATAGTGAATTGTGGAAAATCTGATTTTAAATTACTTGTAGATGGAGAAGATGAATTTGGAGAACCAAGTCCACTTAATGAAATTAAAAAATATTTTTCCTGACTTAATAAACCATCACTACAAATTAAATCTTCAATTCGTCTAATTGATCCAAAATCACCACTTGAACCATGACAATATACAATAGCATTTGTAATGTTACCTTTATCATCATAAATTGGATTACCTAAAGTAATATACTCTACAACGGCATCTTTTAAAATTTCACCAGATTTAAATTTAAATTCTTTTAATTTATGGTACATTGGATTTGAAAACACTTCACTAGACAAAATAACACCTACTATTTAATTATGATATTTATGTTAATTTATAAAAGTTTTTTTAAAAATCAATAATCTTTATTAAATTCAATTTCATAATATTACTAATGAAATATAAATCCATAGAAAATCCAACACATGAAGAAGGATATGAGGTTATTGAAGAAGCAATTCGCAAAAAAGCTACAATAACTATTTTTGCATGTTGTAAAGTAATTTATGAAGGTAGAGCTTTAAGTCAACTGAATTGGGGAGAACGTATAATTCTTATTAAACCAGATGGTTCATTTTTAATTCATCAAGAGAAAAAAGTTGATCCAATTAACTGGCAACCTCCAAAATCAAGGACTAGGACTTATTTAAAAGATGATACTTTATTTTTAGAAAGTCATAGAAGAACACCTAAAGAACAACTTAATGTTGAAATTAAAAAAGCCCATTATATTAATTATGCTCTTATTGAAGATTATGAAGAGTTAGAAAAAGCAGGTTATGAAAAAGATATGGGTGATATGATTATGGCTCATCCCCATATGATTGAGGAAGGATTTAAACCAACAACACGAGAATACAGTACAGAACATGGATTTATAGATATTTTAGGAAAGGATAAAGATAATAATCTCATGGTTTTAGAATTAAAATGTAGAAAAGCAGGAGTTAGTGCTGTAAAACAGCTTAAAAGATATTTAACTGATTTTGAAGCAGAAAATAATGAAGATCTAAAAGACACCAATGCTACAAAAAAGAAAATAAGAGGGTTACTTGTAGCTCCTTCAATTGGTGAAGATGCAAAAGAACTAATTGAAGAAGAACAGATAGAATTTGTAGCTATTGATCCTCCAAAAGAATTAAAAAGTGATAAAAAAGTCACTTTAGATATTTTTTAATTATTTTAAAGAATTTTCAATCTTTTTAACTTCTTCCAAATAATGATTTAATGTAAATTGATTAGCAGGTTTAGATTTAGTAACATGATGATCTTTTTCAAGTTTATAAATTAAATAATCCTCAGTATTTAAATTAATAGAATCGTTTTTATCTAAAAATGATAAGTTTTCAAGTTCTTTTTTTATATCCTCATATTCTTTTTCTTCTAAAACAATAATATCATTTAAATCCATTTTTTTAATTTCCGGATCCATACTATAAGCTATTGTTACAAAACCATTAACTTTAACTCCATCAATTTCAAATTCTGATCGCCTAATTTCATCCATACTTAATAAAACATGTTCATATGTAGTTTTAGTTACAGGAATCTCAGAAGATTTTCCTATTTGATTGATTTTATATTCTTTTTCCCAATTACCTAGTTTATAAATTGCATAATTAATATCATCAAATTTAACTATTTTTTCATCATTATTTTTCATAAAAATACACTCATTATTTTTCTTGAATTAATATTATATCTTTATTAACTTAATTTATAAATATGTAATTAATAAATCAACTAAAAATAAAACTACATAATTTAAATATAATAATTAATAAAATTATAAGAATATATTAGGGGGTTGTTTTGTGAAGAAATGTCCTAAATGTGGAAATCCTAGTTATGATGGTGCCCCAGTATGTGGTAATTGTGGTTATAAATTTCCAAAACCAAAAAGAGAAAATGAAGAAAAAGAAAAAAGTTCTAATGATGAAGACGTAATAACTATTATTAAAGAAAATAGAGTTGTTATTGGAGTTATTTTACTTATAACTATTATTGCAATATGTGGAATTGTTTTAACAAGCAGTTCAAATAATTCAAGTAGTAATAATCAAGACACTAATACATTATTAAATTATTCAGAAGGTAGTGTGTATTTCACTTATCCCTCTTCTTGGGTAAAATCAAACATTACTGATAGTGACCATGAAGATGCAATTATATTAGAAGATAATGCAAATACTACTATAGAATATTATAATGCAAGTAGTGGTTCAGATACCTTACAAGATCTCACACAACAAAGAATAAGTAATGTTCAATATTATGGTGGAGCTATTGAAAGCATAATTCCTATTTCAATAGATAATAAAAATGGTACAGATATTTTAATTGAAAATACAGACGGATCATATACCAGATATATTTCAATATTAAATAACGGACTATTCCATGTTTTAAAGATAACTGGTGACTCAAAAAGTAATGTAAATACTACAGATATCAAAAACACCGTAGAAAGCATTAAACTTAATTAATTTTTTTGTGGATATAATTCCACATCACTTATTATTTTTTTTATTTAAAACTATAGGGGTTTTAAAATGACCAAATTAAAACTAGCTCTTTGTCAAATAAAAGTTGCTGATAATAAAGAGCAGAATGTTGAAAAAGCAGTTGAAATGATTTCTACAAGTGCTGATAAAAATGCAGATATTGCAGTTTTACCAGAAATGTTTAATTGTCCTTTTCAAAACGATAAATTCATTGAATACAGCGAAGAAGAAGAAAACAGCCCGACACTTGAAGCTATTTCTAAAATAGCTAATGAAAAAAATATTTATGTTCTTGCAGGATCCATACCTGAAAAGGTAATTGGAGAGGATTCTAAAGAAAAAATCTACAATACAAGTTTTTTCTTTGATGATAATGGTAAAATCATAGCAAAACATAGAAAAATGCATCTTTTTGATATAGATATTCCTGAGAAAGGAGTACATTCTAAAGAATCTGAAGTAATAACTCCTGGAGATAAATTTTCTGTAATTGATACTAAATTTGGAAAAATAGGTATGGCTCTTTGTTATGATGTGCGATTTCCAGAATTAGCTATGCTTATGGCTTTAAATGGAGCTAAAATACTATTTTATCCTGGAGCATTTACTCTTGTAACCGGTGCTGCTCATTGGGAACTACTTTTTAAATCAAGAGCAGTAGATAATCAAGTATTTTGTGTTGGAGTATCTCCTGCAACTAATGAAGATTTAAAGTATCATGCATATGGTCATTCAATAGTTGTTAATCCATGGGGAGATATTTTAATAGAAGCAGGTAGTGATGAAAATTTACTTTTCCAAGAAATAGATTTAGAAGAAGTAGATAAAATAAGAGAAGAATTACCTACTCTTAAAAATAGAAGAAGTGATTTATATAAAATAGATTTTAAAGGTTAATCTAGCTTTTCAAGTCTAGATTTAAACCATTCTTCTTTTCCAGGATTCTTTTTAGATAAGTTATCAATAGCTGCATTTAAAACTCTAACTTCATTATTTAAATCCTTTTTTTTACGATAAATAATAGCTAATCTTTTATATGGAACATCTTTAGAACTTTCTTCTGAAACATACACTTCATATTCTTTAATAGCTTCATCAATATTTTCTTTTTCCATATCTTTAATAGTTTTTAAAGGTTTTCCACTTGATTTTTTAGCATTTCCTCCGCCAGACATATTTTTTTGAGCTTTTTTAAGAGTTTTATTACATGATTTTTTGAAATCTTTATCCTTTTCTTGGCGTCTTGCTTTTTTTATAAGAGCTATTGATTCTTCACTTGCAAGATCTCCTAAAGCATAAACTGTTGCAAGTCTTACACCCCAATCATCATCATCTAAACCTTTAGCTATTGCATCTATTTTATCATGTGCTTTAAGCTCACCTAATGCACGTATAGCTACTTTTCTAACTCCAAAATCATCATCTTCAACAACTTCAGCAAAGCAATCAATAGCTTTTTCACTACCAGATTCTTGTAAAGCTAATGCTAAAAATCTTTTATTTTGACCAGATTCTTCATTGAATTTTTCAATTAATATATCACAAGCAATATCTCCCATTTTCCCTAATATCTTAGCAGCTGTAAATCTAACTTTAGAATTTTCATCAGTAGTAGCTTCAATTAATGGAGAAATTGCTTCTTCATCAGCAACATTATTTAAACTTTCAATAGCTATTTTACGAGTTTCAACATCTTCACTTTTAAGTTTTTCAATAGCTTCATTCATTTCCATATTTTCACCTGATTTTTATTTTATTGGTTGACGTATAATTGTTCTTAGTTTATCTGGATTTGCACGCCTAATATCACTTAAATATATTTCATGATGCAATCCATTGAACTTATAATCATTATCAAAAATTTCATCATGTAATTTTTGAACTGTAGGTCCTTCTTCAGAAAATGGACCAATATGTAAAATTTGAGCAACTAATCCTTCTTCGATTTCCCTAAATTCCAATTTATCAATTGATGGTAAATCTTTTTTAAGAATAGTTTCTTCTGTTGCTTGTTTAATATGATTTTCATTTACAAAATCAGGTTGCATTATTAAACTAGTACATTTCCAACTTGATTTATCATCAACTGAAAAGTTTTCCATATCTTCCTGCCACCATAAACCTTGTAAAGGCATAACAACATAATCTTTATTAAATTCTTTCTTCATTATAAATTTAGTCTTAAATGAAACACTCATTAAAGCTTCAATTGAATCAGAATATTCTTGTGAAGTATTTGGATCTCCTTCACCATCAATAGTTAAATATTTAAATTTTGGAACATTTACAAAAGAAACTTCCTTTTTTGAAGGAGAATATATTTCTTTAAACTCTTTTTTAAAATCAATTTTAGAAATCATAACACCTCATCAAATATAACTATTTAAAATATATTTATCAAATGATATTTTTATATTTTACTTCTTCTCTTAATTAATAAAATACCATCTATTACTTATTTGGATAATGCTTATGAAAAGTATTAGGTACTAATTTTTTAAAATAAATATAACAATTATAAAAAACATAAATATTATATTAAAAATATTTGTAAAAAAAAGCTTTAAAAATAAATATTTAGATGATTATTATGGAAAAATTATCAAAGTTACCTAATATTGGAAAAGTTTTAGAAAAACAATTAAATGAAGTAGGTATAATAAAAAAAGAAGACTTAGAAGAAATAGGATCAAAGGAAGCATGGTTGAAAATTAAAGAAATTGATGAATCTGCATGTTATAATAGATTGTGTGCTTTAGAAGGAGCTATACAAGAAATTAGATGGTTTGATCTTTCAATTGAAGATAAAGAAAATTTATTAAAATTTTATAGAAATTACAAATAATATGATTAAAGAACAAACAAAATCTTATACAAAAAAAGAAATTTATTCTCACCTTCATCCATGGGTTAGGCAATGGTTTAGTGAAATTTTTGATGACTTTACCCCATCACAAAAAAAATCAATAATAGATATTCAAAAAGGAAATAATATATTAGTTTCCTCCCCAACAGGATCTGGGAAAACATTAACTGCTTTTTTATCTATTATTAGTGAACTTACTAAGTTATCTGAAAAAGAAAAACTAGAAGATAAGGTATATTGTATTTATATTTCTCCTTTAAAAGCATTAGATAATGATATTGAAAAAAATCTAGAAAAACCTCTTGAAGAAATTGAAAAAATAGCTGGGAAAAAATTAGGAATTAGAAAAGCTGTTAGAACTGGAGATACAAGTCAATATCAAAGAAATAAAATGTTAAAAACTCCACCTCATATTTTAATAACTACTCCCGAAACATTGTCTATATTACTTGTTGCACCAAAGTTTAGAGAGAAATTATCTAATGTTAAGTATGTTATTATTGATGAAATACATTCTTTAGCTGAAAATAAAAGAGGTGTTCATTTAAGTTTATCTTTAGAAAGATTACAACATTTAATTGGAAATTTTACAAGAATTGGATTATCTGCAACTGTTAGCCCTCTTCAAAAAGTAGCTAATTATTTAGTAGGTTATGAATATGGTGCTCAAAGAAATTGTTTAATTGTTGATGTTAATTATCTTAAAGAATTAGATATTGAAGTTTTATCACCAGTTAGTGATATAGTTCTTGCAGATAGTGAGGATACTCGTCTTGGAATGTATGATTTAGTTGATGATTTAATCCAAGAACATAAAACAACTTTAATTTTTACAAATACTCGTAGTGGAACTGAAAGGTTTGTTTATAATCTCAGAAAGATGTATCCTGAAAATTATAATGATAAAAATATCATGGCTCATCATTCATCACTATCTAAAGAAGTTAGATTAGATACTGAAAATAAATTAAAAGATGGAAAGCTAAAAGCAGTTGTTTCTTCAACATCACTTGAGCTTGGAATAGATATTGGTTATATTGATTTAGTAATCTTAATCAATTCTCCAAAATCAGTATCTAGAGCTTTACAAAGAATTGGAAGAAGTGGACACCAATTACATGAAAAATCAAAAGGAAGAATAATTGTAACAGATCGTGACGAGTTAATTGAATGTTCTGTTCTTTTAAAAAATGCAAAAGAAGGTAAAATTGATGAAATTAAAATTCCCCACAATTGTTTAGATGTCCTATCCCAACACATTTATGGAATGAGTATTGAACATCAGTGGGATATTGATTATGCATATGAAGTAATTAAAAAAAGTTATTGTTATAAAGATCTCGATAAAGATGATTATGAAGATGTTTTAAGTTATTTAGCTGGAGAATATGTTGAATTAGAAGAGAGATATGTTTATGCTAAAATATGGATTGACTATAAAGAAAAAATATTTGGAAAACGTGGAAAACTAGCTAGAATGCTTTATTCCACAAATATTGGAACAATACCAGATAGTTCAGGAGTTTTAGTTAAATGTGATGGAGATGTTGTTGGTAGAATTGATGAAGAATTTATGGAACGCCTTAAAAAAGGAGATACTTTTGTTTTAGGAGGAAGTGTTTATCGTTTTAATTATGGTAAAGGAATGACCATTAATGTTTCACCAGCAAATGGACCTCCAACTATACCTTCCTGGTTTTCAGAACAATTGCCATTATCTTTTGATTTAGCTATAGATATTCAGAGATTTAGAGCTTTAATTGATAGTAAATTCCAATATGGTAGAAATAAAGAAGAAATTTTAGAATACATACATGATTATTTATATGTTGATGATTTTGCAGCTAATTCTATTTATGAATATTTTGTAGAGCAATATAATTATGCTAAAATTCCAAGTAATAGAAGATTTTTAATTGAATATTACAAGGGATTTGGTGATAGAAAATTTGTTATCTTCCACAGTTTATTTGGTCGAAAAGTAAACGATGCATTATCACGTGCTGTAGCATTCATAGTAGCTAAAAGATATAATATAAATGTTACCATATCTATTTCTGATAATGGATTTTATTTAAGCTCTGATGGTAAAATTGGTGGTTTAGAATCATTTAAAGAATTAAATAGTGGAAACATTAAAAATTTACTTATTCAATCATTAAATAAAACAGAAACATTAGCTAGTAGATTCCGCCATGGTGCTGGTCGTTCTTTAATGACTTTAAGAAATTATAAAGGAAAATCAAAGTCAGTAGGTCGCCAACAAGTTAGAAGTAAAATTCTACTTAAATTTATACAAGAAATGGATGAGAATTTCCCGATTTATAGAGAAGCTCAAAGAGAAGTCATCGAAGATTATATGGATATTGAAAATGCAATTAAAGTTTTAAAGTGGATTGAAAGTGGAGAAATGGAAATTAAAACAATCAATACAGTTATTCCAACACCTTTTGCATTTAATTTAGTTTCACAAGGATATTTAGATGTTTTAAAAGAAAATGATAAAGTAGAATTTACAAAAAGAATGCATAAAGCTGTTTTAGATAAAATTAAAGATAAATTAAATGACAGCTCTATTTAAATAAGTTTATATCTAATAAGTAACTAAATTATGCTAAGGTGAAAAAATGACTAAAACAGGCCCTGTAGTTATAGGATTTTTATTAGCAGTCATTGTACAGGCATTCTTTGCCCAATATGAATTTATAGGATTATTAATTGTAGGATTCATAGTTGGATACATAGCTCACGATGGAGCTATTGGAGGAATGTGGAATGCTGCAGTAGCTGGAGCTCTTGGAACCATAATAAGTGCAATATTATTTGTATTGCTTGCTACATTTGGAGGAGCATTACTTGGATTATTTGGAGGATTTGTAGGTTTTACAATATCTGGAATTTCAAGTTTATTTATAGTTTTAGAGGATTTAATATATTATGCCATAGTAATGGGAATTACTGGAGCATTTGGAGGACTTATTTCCTCAAAAAGATAGTTTAAAAGGTGCGTAAAATGGATATTTTAAAAACACTTAAAGAAATTAATTGGAAAGGATTAATCATAGGTGCAGCTCTTTGTACGTTTCTTGCATCATTTGGTTTTATGGAAGGATATGATATATTAATTCCTTTTGCATCAGTGGGACTTTTATACATTGGATATACTGCAAAAAATTTAATAATGGGATGTATTTTAGGAGCTATAGGTGCAATACCTCTCGCTTTAGTTTCATTATCAGGAGCATTAGGTCCTATTACTAGCGAATCTATGATATCTTTAATTTTTATATCATGTATAATAGTTGGAGTTATAACTGGTTTTGTTGGAGCATTATTTAATAAAAATAGAAAAAAAGCTATTGAAAAAAAAGAAAAACAAGAAAAAATTGGAAAGAATAAAAATAAAAAAGATTAAGTTATTATCTTATCTAATTTTCCTTCCTTAATAGCTGTTTTTATCTCAACAGCAACCCTTCTACCCATACTCATAGGTTTATTATATTTTAAATAGCTATAAGGAGATCCACCCATAAAAGTATTTGTTCCACCATCAGTACGTGCACTAATTTCAAAACAAATTACTTCTAAATCATCATTTACTAAAGTTTGCATACAAAATGGACCATTCATTCCTGGTTTAACTAGTTTTTTAGCACTTTCAACTAATTTATCACCAATATCAAATACTTGAGGAAGTAAAGATTCTCTTATAACTGCAGGATGATTACCAGTTACAACATAAGATGGACTTAAACTAATATCTAATTGATCTTTTGCAGGCATTCTTACAAAACCATCAATACTAGATTCATATCTACTATCCATACCCATAAGTTCAACTTCATCATTAAGTGCTGAATAGAAGTAATGAATACAATAATTACATCCAGCTACATATTCTTCAATATGTGCTTGAGCAATATCTTCATCTTCAAGCCATCCTCTAGATTTCATTGCTTCAATTTTTTGATTAAATTCCTCAGTTGATGAAGCTACAAAGTAACCTCTTCCCCCTCTTGCACCAGGGAACTTAACCATAACTGCCCTATCAATTTCAGAGGGATCAGAATATTTATATGGAATTCTAACATTTCCTTCTGTGAGTAATTGTCTTTCAAGATCTCTTTCAGCTTCCCATCTTAAGATATCCCTATTTCCGAACATTGGAACTACAAAATCATCTTCAACCCTGTCTAATCCAGCATATGCAACAAAAGAACCATGAGGAACAACAATAGCATTCATACTTTTAAGTTTTTCTTGAACTTCTTCATCAACAATGTCCCTAAAATTATCTACCATAATATACTCGTCAGCCACATCAAAACGTTTGTATGGAACTTCCCTACCTTTTTCACACACAATAGCTGTTTTGAAACCTTCTTCTTTTGCCCCTTCTAAAATATGTAAAGAAGTATGACTTCCTAGAGTAGCTATAGTAATATTCTCTTTATCATAACCTTTTAGAATATCCAAAATATCCTCTTTTTTTACTTTTCCCATTTCTGCGTCTCCTAAAAATATAATTATAGTAAGTATTATTATATGTTTTTAAATGTTTATAAGGTTTTTTATTCAATCATAAAAAAATCTAATAAACATTTAACATGTTTAATCATGCTAAAAAACAAAAATGAAAAATTGATATATTAAAGTTAACAAATCTATAATTTAATAAAAAAAAAGGTGGAAAAAATGATAATTGGATTAATATCTGATACTCACATAAATGATAAATCATATAAATTAACAGAAAACCTAAAAACCGCATTTAAAGATGTTGATTTAATTTTACATGCTGGAGATATAGTAATACCTCGTGTACTTGATGAATTAGAGAAAATAGCTCCAGTTATTGCAGTTCAGGGAAATATGGATAGAGCAAATGGCTTTGATTTACCTGAAAGAAAACTTATTGAAAAAAAAGGAGTTAAAATAGGTTTAATTCATGGTGAAGTTTATCCTAAAGGAGACGACCAACAATTGTATTATTTAGCTAAAGAATTAGAAGCTGATATTTTAGTAAGTGGACATACTCACCAACCAATGATAGAAACAGTGAAAGATGTCTTACTTTTAAATCCAGGAAGTCCTACAGCCCCAAGACTTGCAGATCCAAGTGTTATGTTATTAAAAATTAATGATGGCGAAGTAGATGTTGAACCATTAAAAGTTGGAGCTCCAGTTTGTTCAGCATTAAACATGGACCAATTCAAGAAATAAAGTGAAATTATGGGAAGTCAATGGCAACAAGAAAAAAAGAATGATCCGTATTATAAAAAAGCTAAAGCTGAAGAATATAGATCAAGAGCATCGTATAAATTAAAACAAGTAGATAAAAAGTTTAAAATAATTAAACAAGGAAATACTGTTGTAGATTTAGGAGCAGCTCCTGGTGGATGGTCTCAAATAGCTTTGGAAAAAGTTGGTGAAGAAGGAATTGTAGTTGGAGTAGATTTAAATAGAATAAAACCATTTCCTGAAGAAAATTTTTATGGAATTAGAGGTGACTTTACAAGTCATGAAATTCAAGAAGAAATAATAAACCTTATTGGTGGGAAAACAAAGGTTTTAATTTCTGATGCTTCACCATCATTATCTGGAATTAAAAATATCGATCATTTAAGATCTCTTGACTTAATAGAAGCTGTTATTGAAATAGCTGATAATATTTTAGAAGATAATGGTAATTTAGTAATGAAAGTATTTCAAGGAAGTGAATATAAAACATTCCTAGATAAATTAAAAAAGAAATTTAGAATTGTTAAAACAACAAAACCCGCATCTTCTCGTAAAAAAAGTTCAGAAATGTATGTAATAGGATTAGGATTTAAAAAAAGAAAATAAGATTATAAATTATTATATGCATCATTAGCTACTTTCAATTTTTCTTTTGCAAATTGTATCCTATTATCTACTTCAGAAGATGATTTTCCAGCATCTAATGCGCTTTGAACGTTGTCAATAGCTGTTTTAGCCCTAGTTAATTCTAATTTTGCAGCATTATAGCTATCAATAACTGATTCAGGACTTTCTGATGTTGGTTTTATACTATCAAATTTCTCTTCTAAGCTAGAATATGATGATTTTAAAGTAGCTAATTCATCATACTGTGTTCCAGATGATATTTCATTTGTAATTCCAGATGAAGCAATACTAAATCCAACATAAGCTACTACAATTATAGTAGAAACAATCATAATAACCCCTACAATTGAAATAAGCATAGATGTTGATTTGAATAAATTTAATCTTGATTTTTTCATATAACCCTCTATTTTAAAAAAAATTTAATAAAGTAAAATATAATTTATGGATTTTAATATATAACTTTAACTTTTATAAAAACATTAAAATTTAATTATTTTCATGAATTCTACCATCAATAAAATTTCCTTTATTAAGGTAAGACTGTGAAAATGAAAGTATTTCATCTTTAAGAGACTTTAAATTATTAGAATTTGTATTTTTTAATCCTTCTAAGTAAATTGAAATTATATTTGATGTGAATTTTTCATTTGTAAACCTACAATCAACAATAATAGAATCGATTCCACTTTCTTTAACTAATTCTAATTCTTCAATTAAACATAAACAATCTTTATTAAGTATATGGCTTTTTTTATTAAAATCAAAAATAACTTTATATTTAAATTTCTTTCTTTTTTTATCTTCTAAAGTAGCATAATCAGAATTATTACTTATAATAAAATCTTTTCCTTCATTTAAATTAGAAAAATCATCCCTACTTACTATAACTTCTAAATTTCCATGAACAAATAGCTCTAAATTCATATTATTTTTATGAGATTTTAGAGTTAATTCTTTAATCTCATTATTAGATAATTCTGAAGATATGATTAAACTTTTAAAAGCAGAATTTTCTAAATTTTCAACAGTAAAACTATTCCATACATTTAAATTATGATTTCCATAAATATTACAATTAAATGATTTATTAAGTCCTGGAACATCACCCATAATAGCTAAAGGAATACCTTCATTTTCTAATTCATTTAATATTTTCATACATTTCATAACTTCCCCATCAGATATAAAAGAAGGTAAAACCCAAACAAGCTCTACTTTTGAAGCAATTTGTGATGCTTCTTTAAGTATATTTTTAATATTATTAAAAAAATCATCTGGATTGTTGTATAAATAAGAAGGGTCAAAATAAATTTTACGGATAGGATAATTACATGCAACTTTAAGAAGATCTAAGTTATCAACAAATACAGATAAACTTAATTTATCTTTAACAATTTTTTCTGAATTTAAATCATCATAACTATTTAAAAAATCATTTAAATTCATTTTTATTTCATTAATATCACTAGGTTTATTATAATCTAATAATAACTTAGTATTTTTATCTAATATTGTTCGACGTATAGTATTAAGTTCTTTTAAAGGAATAAAAATATTTTCAGGCATGTTTTTTATATTAATTTTATCAATGAAAAAAGGAGTATTTCCTGTTTTAGAAAATTGATTGATAATTTCTTCTTCTGTTATAGGTCTATTAATAGCTTTTTCAAATTTAGAACTAGAAGTGTAATTTAATTGGAAATCTTGATCTTCTATTTTAAATTTAGATTTTAAATTTAATTGTAAATTGTCATTCCATGAAATATCTATTGAAATAGGAATTTTAGATTTAATTAATTGATTTTTAAACTTTTTTAATTTATGATGTGTTTCTTTTGAATAGCTGATAAATACTTTATCTCCTTCTTTAACAAACCTTGTGGTTCTCAACTTAAGATATTTATCATCCTGTTTAATTATATTATCTAAATAAATACCTTTTATTTTTTTATTATGTTTAAAAGCTATTCCATCACCAGTTTTAATTGTGATTTTATTTTTCTTAAGTATAGTAATATCTTCACCATCTACTTGGACAACATCCCCAATATAATAACCTTCATGACCTGAACTTTCACGTCCCATAACCTTTCCTGGTTTTTCATCTAAAAGATAACCTTTTGTAAATTTACGATTAAAAACTAAATTTAAATCTTTTTCAAAGTCCCCTTCTTTATTATCTAAAATGTTTCTATAGGTGTTTACAATTGTTCCAATATAATCTTCAGATTTTAACCTACCTTCTAATTTTAAAGAAGTAATTCCTGCATCTGAAATCTCATTTAAATATTTTGATGTATTTAAATCATGTGTAGAAAGTAAAAATCCATTACCTACATTATATCCTTTATATTTTAATTTATATCCTCTTCTACATGGTTGAGCACAAGCTCCTCTATTTCCACTTCGTCCACTGTTTAGTGAAGACATATAACAATTTCCAGAAACAGAATAACAAAGTGCCCCATGACCAAAAACTTCTAATTCCATATTAATATTATTTTTTATTAATTTTGTGTTTATTTCAGCTATTTCATGAATATTTACTTCACGTGGAAAAATAACTCTTGAAATTCCATTTTCATAAGCCCATAAAACACTATTATAATTATTTAATGTCATTTGAGTAGATGCATGTATTTTTAAATTAGGAAATAGTTCTTTAATCAAATTAACAATTCCAAAGTCTTGAACTATAACTGCATCAATCCCTATTTTATATAAATCAAAAATATAATCTAAAAATTCTTTTATCTCGAAATTATTTATTAATGTATTAACTGTTACAAAAACTTTAGAACCATTTAAATGAGCATATTCTACACTTTTTTCAATTTCTTCAATAGTAAAATTTTGGGCAAAAGCTCTTGCACCAAATTTCTTTCCAGCTAAATAAACAGCATCTGCACCAGCATTAATAGCTACTATGAAAACATCATATGATCCTGCAGGAGCTAATAATTCTCTTAAACTCATATTAAACACAT
>JAJDHW010000119.1 GCA_030266405.1 Methanobrevibacter sp. OttesenSCG-928-I08 | reverse complement strand
TACAGATGATTTAATAGAAACTATAAAGAATAATAAATTTAAAAATAGTAAAAATCAAGACTTCTTAAACTATCAATTTAATCACTTAGATGATAAATCAAGTTCACGAATAATTAATTTTCTTTTAGATAATGAGGGACAAAATGACTAATATTAATATTTCTATTATAATTCCACTATATAATGGTTCGAGATATATACAAAAAACATTAGATTCGGTAATTAATCAAAATTTCAATAATTATGAAATAATTATAGTAGATGACGGATCTACAGATGATAGTTTGGATAAAACTAAAAAAATTTTATCTAAAACAGATATTTCTACTCAAATAATTAGTCAAAAAAATAAAGGAGCAAGTAATGCTCGAAATAAAGGACTATCACTTGCTAAAGGACAATATATTCTTTTTTTAGATGATGATGATTACATTGACTCTAATCATATGAAATATCTTTATGATGTAGTTAAAGAAAATAAAACTGATTTTGCATTTACTAAAATTTTAAAATTTAATGTAAATGGAGATATTTTAACTAATTTAAATGAATATGATTTTTTAAACAATAAAAAAGTTATTTCATCTTTAGATTTAATTAAAGCAGATTTAGAAATGAAAATTCCATTTAGTTTTTCATTAATTCTTTATAATTCTAAAATTTTAAAAGAAAATAACATAACATTTAATGAAAGTAATGTATATGGTGAAGATACAGAATTTGCAATAAAAGCTTTATATTGTGGAAATAATGTTTCAATAGTAAATAAACCTACATATTTTTACTTGCAACATGCAGAATCTGCTACCTCTAATTTATATTTGAAAAGATTTAGTATAGTAGAAATTTTTGAAAATTTAGCTGATTTTTTTAAGAATAATGAAGATAAACATTCAAAAGAGGAAAACATCGAATTAGAAAATTTAATTAAATATAATAGAGTACCTAAAGCTATTTTTGGGAATTTAATGTACTTTTTTTATAATAATTATGATATAAAAGATATTTTCAATGAAATGGAGAGATTAAATCTATTTTCAAAATTAGCTGACTTTAAAATGGCTAATTTTAGGGATATTTTATTTCTTATTAAAACAAAGGTTTTTTTAACTAATCCAACAATGTATTATAAAGTATGGAAAACTTTTAAAAATTCTATTTAATGGTATAAAATGAAAGTCTCGGTTATAACTCCTAATTTTAATGGGGTTAATTTTTTAAAAAATTATTTTGATTCATTAGAAAAAGAAAAAAATCATATTCATGAAATTATTATTATAGATAATGGATCTACTGATGATAGTGTTGATTTTATAAATAAAATAGCTAATAATTCAGAATTAAATATTAAAATAATTGAAAATAATCAAAATATGGGATTTTCAAAAGCTATTAATCAAGGTATTAAATTATCTACATCAGGTTTTGTTTTTTTATTAAATAATGATGTTGAGGTTGAAAAAGAAACCATTTCAAATTTAATTAAATTAATGAACTCTAAAAAAGATGCTTTTTCTATATCTTCTAAAATGATTCAATATAATAATCGAGATTTAATTGATGATGCAGGAGATGAATATAATATACTTGCATACACTAAAAAATCAGGTAATGGTACATCAGTAAATAATTATACAGAAAATAGGGAAATATTTTCCTCATGTGCAGGGGCTGCTTTATATAAAAAATCTGTTTTTGATAAAATAGGATTATTTGATGAGAATTTCTTTGCATATGTTGAAGATATTGATATTGGATACAGAGCTCAAATATTTGGATTTAAAAACTATTATGCTGCAAATTCTATTGTTTATCATATTGGAAGTGCTACAAGTGGAACTAAATATAATGAGTTTAAAATTAAAATAGCAGCAAGAAACAATGTTTGGCTAATATATAAAAACTTCCCAATACCTCAAAAAATATTAAACATTGGGTTTTTAGCTATTGGATTTTTAACAAAATATTTATTTTTCTATAAAAAAGGATATGGGTCTATTTATTTAGAAGGATTAAAAGAAGGGCTAAATTCAAGAGATAAAATTCAAAAAGTTAAATTTCATAAATCTAATTTAAAAAACTATTTTAAAATAGAATGGAAACTTTTAAAAAACACTTTAACTATGATTAAAAAATAAAGGTATATTATGGACGTATCTATTATTATTGTAAATTATAAGACATTTGATTTAACAAAAAACACTATTAATTCAATTTTAAATCAAAAATTTTCTTTTAGCTATGAAATTATTGTTGTAGATAATGCATCAAATGATGGTAGCTTAGAAAAACTTAAAAATCATTTTAAATCTAAAGTTAATTTCATATCCAGCTTACAAAATAATGGATTTTCATCAGCTAATAATATGGGAATTAAAATTGCTAAAGGAAATTATATATTACTTTTAAACTCTGATACTATTGTTAAAGAACATACATTAGAAAATATCTATAATTATTTAGAAAAAAATCAAGATGTTGGTGTGGTGGGTTGTAAAATATTACTTCCAGATGGAAATTTAGATAAAGCATGT
>JAJDHW010000118.1 GCA_030266405.1 Methanobrevibacter sp. OttesenSCG-928-I08 | reverse complement strand
TTGAGTTTCCAGCTAAATATCCTGTTGAGAATGCAATTTGCAAGTTATATCCTCCAGTGGGACCAACAACATCTAATACTTCTCCAGCAAAATATAAGTTATTTATTTTTTTAGATTCCATAGTTTTAGGATTTATTTCATCTAAAAAAATTCCTCCAATAGTTATTTTTGATAAATTTTCATAAAAACCATTTATTTCAATTTTTAATCTTTTTAAATTATTTGTTATTGTAATTTTTTCTTTTTTAGAAATATTGCTCATGGTTTTATTTTTATCAATGTCTATTGTATTTAAGAAAAAATCAATAAAATTCTTTGGAATAAATACTTTTAAATAATTTTTAATCTTTGTTTTACCTTTTAATTGTGAATCTTCTGTTATTTTTTGATTTATTTCTTCTTGATTTAAATTAGGGCAAAAATCGATATTTATAAAAATATCTTTAAAATTAGGTGTTGCATTATTTAAAATATTATAATCAATATCTGCACTGATTTTATTACTAATATCTAAAATTCCCGGGCCAGATAGTCCAAAATGACTTATTAAAATATCTTTGTTTGTCTTAAAATTATTATATGAAATTTCCACATTTTCAAGTTTAATCCCAGACAATCTATTTAACTGAGTATTATCTACAAGTAATGGAACAAGGCCCTTTTTTATATCTGTAATAGAATGATTTAATTTTTTAGATAATTTATATCCGTCTCCAGAAGAACCAGTTTGGGGGTAAGTAATTCCTCCAGTAGCTATTATAATATTTGAAGCTATTATTTCATTATTTATTACAAATTCATCATTTATATGCTCAATGTCTGAAACATTATAATTTAATTTAATTTCTACTTTAAGTTCATCTAAATATTCTTTTAAAATATCTAAAACTGAATTTGAATCATTTGATATTGGAAATACTTTTTCATTTTCTATTTTAAATTCTAAACCTTTACTTTCAAATAAATCAAGTAATTTTTCATTAGAAAATGTATAAAAAGAGTGTTTTAAAAAGTTTTTATTATTAAATATTTTTAATTGGGTTTTAATTGGTGTACTATTTGTAATATTACACCTTCCCCCACCAGTTAAAAGAAGTTTTTTACCTAATGAATCTGTTTTTTCAAGTATTACAACAGGTTCATTAAGCTTTAAAGAAGTAGCTATAGCTGCAGTTATTCCTGCAGGACCTCCTCCAACAATAGCTACTTTAAATTTTTTCATTAATATCTATGGAGTTAATCTATGTCTGTCTCTTGGGAAGAGAACTGTTTCACGTATATTATTTGATCCTGTAAGTACCATAGTTAATCTATCTGCACCTACTCCCCATCCTGCATGTGGAGGCATACCATATTCAAATGCTTTTAAATAGCTTCCAAATGCATCTGGATTTAATCCTTTTTCAGTGATTTTCTCAACTAATAAGTCATATTGATGTATACGAGTAGCACCAGAAGATATTTCTAAATCTTTATACATTAAATCAAAAGCATGGCTTTTTGTTGGATCTTCTTTATTAGGCATTACATAAAATGGTTTAATTTCACTAGGCCATTCAGTTAAGAAGTAGAATCCATCCATTGTATCTCCTAAAGCTTTTTCTGCTGCACGGGATAAATCGTCTCCCCATTCCATTTCAACACCTTTGGAATTTATAATATCTACAGCATCATCATAATTTACAACAGGGAAGGGTCCATCAGGAATAGTAATATCATGTTCTAAAATAGTTAATTCATTATTACATTTCTCTTTTGTGTCAATTAAAACTTGAGTAATCATGTTATTTAGGATTTTCATTACATCTTTATCGTCCATAAAAGATGCTTCCATATCAATTGAAATAGCTTCATTTAAATGTCTTAAAGTATCATGTTCT
Source organism: Methanobrevibacter sp. OttesenSCG-928-I08 (assembly GCA_030266405.1). Classification (GTDB taxonomy): domain Archaea; phylum Methanobacteriota; class Methanobacteria; order Methanobacteriales; family Methanobacteriaceae; genus JAHKLT01. The sequence goes on along the minus strand of JAJDHW010000118.1, from coordinate 691 downwards.
TCTGCTCTAAATATTTGAGCTATTTCAAATACCTTATCCATTCCACTAGACATCATTATTTGTTTATATAATTGAGGAGATTGGCCTAAAAATGCTTCTCTTTCAAAATATGTAATTGGGAAAAGTTCAGTTCCTCCTTCTGTAGCAGAAGCTACTAATTTCGGAGTGTTAATTTCTATAAAACCATTTTCATAGAAGAAATCACGAACTGTATGTAATAATTGACTTTTTATTTTAAATATTGAACTTACAGATGCTTTTCTTATATCAATAAATCTAGAATCTAATCTTGTGTCAATTTCAGCTCTAACTTTTTCTGTTGGATCCATTGGTAATGGCTGATTAGCAGGGTTTAATATTTCAACTTCTTCAGGAAGGATTTCAACACCATTTGGTGCTTTTCCTGCTTCTTGTACTATTCCTCTAATAGCCACAACAGATTCTTTTCTAAGTTTACGAATAGCTTCTAAAACTTCAGGTGCAACATGTTTAGCTGGTACAGTAACTTGAACCATTCCTTCTCTGTCTCTAATAAGTACAAAAATAATTCCGCCTAAGTCACGAATTTCGTGTACCCAGCCCATTATTATAATTTCTTCATCTTTTAAATCTACATTTACATTTTTAGTGTAATGTGTTCTTCTCCATTCATTTAACAATCCTTGCAATTAATTCACCTTATATTTTCTTG
>JAJDHW010000117.1 GCA_030266405.1 Methanobrevibacter sp. OttesenSCG-928-I08 | reverse complement strand
AGCAATAAACGGTACTGTTGAAAATGGAATATTAAATTTAGATGATGATGTAATATGGGAAAGTGACTTTGCAGATGGAATTCAAATTACAAAAAATATAACTATTAATGGTAAGGGACATGTAATTGATGCAAAAGAAAGTGCAAGAATCTTTACTGTTGCGCCAAAAGTCAATTTTGTTTTGTTAAATATAACTTTGAAAAATGGATATCATAATTCTGCTGGAGGAGCAATTTATAATAATGGAGGAATTGTTAATATTGCAGGCAATACTTCTTTTATAAATAATTCTGCTAATATTTCTGGTGGGGCTATTTCTGATTTGAATGGAATTATAATTGTGGATGGAACACAATATATGAATGTTTTTGAAAATAACTCTGTTAATACTGGAAATAAATCATTAGGTACTGGTGGAGCTATTGGATCTCATCCTGCTGGTAAAAATGGAACTTTTTATATTCTTGGAACAAATATTTTCAAAGATAATCTTGCATTTAATGGTGGTGCTATAAGAAATCCATACTTACTCATTATTAATGGAAACACAACATTTCTAAATAATCATGCTTTTGACTCTGTTGGAAATAATGGGGAGGTAAAAGAAGTACTTTTGGTGGAGCTATTTATGCTGGAAAAAATATCACTATAAATGGAACAAATGTATTTGATAATAACAGCGCTTATGAAGGTGGGGCAGTATACATTCATAGTTTCTCACAAATTGAAATAAACGGTTCTAATATTTTTAAAAATAATTTAGCTACAAACAATGGTGGTGCACTGCATTTACTTGTAAGTGGTGCTACTGCATCAACAGTATATATTAATAATGCTACTTTTTATAATAATTTAGCTCTTAGTTCAGGTTCTACTGTTGGTGGAGCAATTTTTTATCAAGGACAAAGTTTTAATGATATGGATGAAGAAGTTAAAATTATTGGAAATAAATTTATAGAAAATAAAGCTCCTAATGGGAATGGTGGAGCAATAAATATTATGGGTGCTCTCCATGATATTAACTTAATAGATAACTATTTTGAAAATAATTTTGCTAAGAATGGTGGTGCTATAAATGTTGCTAACTGGCCATATATTCTTTATGCATTAAATAACACATTTATTAACAATACTGCAACTGAAAATGGTGGAGCAATCTATTTAAACCCTGGAAGAAATTTTGGAGTTACTCCTAGTGCTAATCTTACTAACAATACATTTATTGATAATGATGCAGAATTAAATGGAAATGCAATTTTCAATAAAAATCAAAGATTATACTTAAAAAATAATACAATGAGTGCAGATAAAGCACCTATTTTTAATCTTGGAACTATTATTAGTCCTACAACTTTAAGAATTTTAAATAATGAAACTGTAGATGTTTTAAATGGTATTGATTTTAATTTAACTTTAGAACTAGAAGATGATAAAGGTAATTTGATTATTGGACAAAATACTACTTTTGTAATATTAGGTGATTCTTATGTTACAAATGATACTAATATAATTGGAACTTATTATACTAATTATCATACTGATTTAGTGGACAGAATAACTCCTGTAACTGGATCTGCTTTAGGAGTAAGTGATTTAACTGTATTAAATGGTGCTTTAAGACTTCTTAATATTAATTTAACTATTACTAAAGTTTCAAGTAAAGACATTATAAAATATGGAGAAATATTTAATTATACAATAAAAATTTCTAATATAGGTCTTGATAATGTTACTGGTATTGTTGTTAAGGATTATATTCCAGTTGGTTTAGATTATGTTGGCTTTGAAGGTAATGGATGGAGCTATGTAAATGGATCTTGGAAATATAATAATACATTAAGTTCTGGTAAAAGTATTGAATTGGTTTTATTATTTAAAGTAAATTCTAATGCAACCGGATTAATAAACAATACTGCAAATGTAGCTATTAATGAACTTCCTAATGGAACAAATACAACAAGTAATAATAGTAATGTTTCTAAAGCAAATACAATAACTACTGTTGATGATGTTGAAGGTAAACTTGGAAATACTGTAATAATAAATGGTACTGTAACTGATGAGTTTGGTAATAATATTACTGGTGTTGTTAATTTGACTTTACCTGATGGTTCTGTTGTTGAGGTTAATGTTACTAATGGTAAATTCTCTTATTCTTGGTTAATTCCTATGAATAGTACTATTGGGGAAAATAATATTTCTGCAGATTATGAGGGTGATGATTTGTATAATCCTTCTAATGGTACTGGTATAGTTAATATAACAAAAATTAATACTATAACTACTGTTGATGATGTTGAAGGTAAGCCAGGGGATACTGTTCTTATTACTGGTACTGTAACTGATGAATTTGGTAATCCTATTGATGGAACTGTAAGTTTAACTTTACCTGATGGTACTGTTGTAACTGTTTCTGTTGTAGATGGTTTATTTGAATATGAATGGACTATTCCTAAAGATTTTGAAGCTGGAAATTATTTAATTACTGCAATTTTTGAAGAAAATGATTATTATTATTCTTCTAATAATCAAAGTAATTTACATGTTACAGCTAATCCAGGACCAGGTCCAAAACCTACTCCAACTCCTACACCAAAACCTAGTGATAAAG
>JAJDHW010000116.1 GCA_030266405.1 Methanobrevibacter sp. OttesenSCG-928-I08 | reverse complement strand
TTAGATATTGATCAAAAATTTGTTGGTCTTAAAATGAAAGAAAACAATATTTTGTCTGTAAACTTCAGAGTTCCTGGAGATATTAAAGATGAAATAATGGATTATTTTCAAAGATTTAAAATAGGAGAACCAATGTCATTTGATATTGGAAATACTGGAGATATTAATTGTTTATTTAAAGGAATTTCTCCTGTTGTTTCAAATGATGATAAAGGTTATTTTATATCTATTACTTTACAAGAAATTAAAGCTAAACCACAAGAAGAAAGTGAAGGTCATGAATGTCATGGTTGTGGATTACATTAATTAGTATTTTTAAACCATTCTACAGTAGTTTCAATTTGTTTTTTAAATAAACTAGAATCTACTTTATAATTTATTTTTCCCATATTACTTACATCAGCTAAGGAGTGTTTAATATCTCCTTTTCTTTTTTCTAAATATTTTGGTTTAATATCTGTTCCAAGAATATTTTGTATTATATCTAATAGTTGATTTATTGTTATTTTTTTACCAGAAGCTATGTTTAAAACTCCATTATAATTAGATTTAGCTGCTGCAATATTTGCTTTTACAATATCTTCTACAAAGATGAAGTCTCTTGTTTGTTCTCCATCTCCGTATATTATAGGTTGTTTATTGTTTAATAATGTAAATATAAAATTTGGTATTACTGCTGCATATTGGGAGTTGATATCTTGTTTTGGTCCAAACACATTAAAATATCTTAATGATGTTGAATTTAAACCGTAACTTTTAGTAAATGTCTGTAAATATAACTCACTACTTGCCTTAGATGCTGCATAAGGGGAACTTGGCATTAGTGGTTCTGTTTCTTTTAAAGGCATATTTAAATTTTCACCATATACTGCTGATGATGATGAAAATATTATTTTTTCAATATTTTGATTTTTAGAAGCAATAGCTAGTTTTATTGTTGCATTTAAATTGTTTTTTGTAGATTCTAAAGGTTTATCTATACTTAATGGAACACTTGCCATAGCTGCTAAATGAAATACGTAATCAGTGTCTTTTAAGATTTTATCTAAATCTAAATTATTTAGATTTCCTTTTTCTAAGGTTAAATTAGCATGGTTTGGATTTTTTAAATTTTCAAGCTTTCCAGTTGATTCATCATCGATTATAGTTATATTATTATTATCAATTAACTCATCTACAATGTGGGAACCAATAAAACCTAATCCACCAGTAATTACTATGTTTTTATTTTTCATTGTATTCATTTATTTTATTTAATTATATTTTTCTTTATTTTAATTAACTTAAAAACATATCTAAAAATTTTTTTATATTATTATTAGAAAATATTTATATACTAAAAAATTTAAAATAAGTTTATCATATTCATATATTTATATATATTAATATAAAATATTTTGAGGGGTAAAATGAAAAAATTAGGTTTTGGGGCAATGAGATTACCTATAAAAAATGAAGAAGATGCATCTAGTGTAGATTCAGAAATTACCGGGAAAATGATAGATTTATTTATGGAAAAAGGATTTAATTATTTTGATACAGCTTATCCATATCATTTAGGTAGTAGTGAAAAGGTATTAAAAGAAAAATTAGTTGATAAGTATTCTAGAGGTGATTTTTTATTAGCTGATAAAATGCCACTTTTCTATTTAGAAAAAGAAGAAGACTTAGATAGATTTTTTAAAGAACAATTAGAACGTTGCGGTGTAGATTATTTTGATTATTATTTACTTCACAATGTAAGTGAATGGACTAGAAATGCATTTACTGATATAAAATCCTTTGAATTTGTTGAAAAGATGAAAAAAGAAGGAAAAGTTAAACACATTGGAATTTCTTTTCATGATGATGCAGATTTATTAGAGCGAGTTCTTAAAGTTTATCCTAGTATTGAGGTAGTTCAATTGCAAATTAATTATCTTGATTGGGAAAATGAAACTATTCAATCTAAAGAATGTTATGAAGTTGCAAGAAAATATAATAAAGATATTATTGTAATGGAACCACTTAAAGGAGGAACACTTGCAAAAATTCCAGAAAAAGCAGAAAAATTATTTAAAAGTTATAATCCTCAAATGTCTGTTGCATCATGGGCAAATAGATATGCTGCAAGTTTAGAAGGAGTATTTGTTGTTTTAAGTGGAATGAATAAATTAAGTGATATGGAAGATAATGTTAGTTATATGGAGGATTTTAAGCCTTTAAATAAAGAGGAATATGAGATAATTAAAAAAGTTATTGATATTATTAATGAATCTATTACAGTTCCTTGTACAAATTGTGATTATTGTATTGAAACTTGTCCTCAAGGCATTCCTATTTCTAAATATTTCGAATTATATAATATTTGGAATAGAAATCCTGTTGAAGGATTTTCTCCAGAACATGCTTATTACAGAATGTATGCTTTAAAAAACACTAAAGGATCTCTTTGTGATGAATGTGGAGAATGTGAAAAACAATGTCCTCAACATATTCAAATTAGAAAACATCTTAAAGATCTTGTAGAACTTTTTGAAGATGAAAATTTCTAATTCTTTAAAATAAAAATGATTATCTAATTATTTTTAAAAAATTGTTAAATAATCTTTAATCAAGAGATAGATTAATATGCTTGTATTTGATGAAGTAGTTGATTTTTACAAATAGTAAAATGATTATAAAAATAAGTTTT
>JAJDHW010000114.1 GCA_030266405.1 Methanobrevibacter sp. OttesenSCG-928-I08 | reverse complement strand
CCCACAGTATAAACCTTCAAAGAAACAATAGCTGTTGAATTTAACAACTTTTCTTCATAGATTACTTTGAAAAGTTTATTATATGAATCTTCCCAAGTAATACCATCTGCACTGACAAATGAAGTATTAACTTGTGAATGAACTCTACTCAAAATTGAAAGTGGAACTTTATCTGATTCCATTACAACTTTAAAAACATCACCAGTTTTAATTGGAATATACTCATTTAACTGAATAGTATGATAACCACTAAAAGGACTAACACCATTTTGACTATAAACAAAAACATCATTAACATAAATATCTAATTTATAATCAACACCAGCACTATCAAAGTAAGTCCCAACAGCAGCAATCAAATCATCACCCTTAGAAACAAACTGATTAGCATAAATAGTATAATCAGAAGTATACACTATTTCACCACTTAAATCATATTGGTAATTTTTATTATAACTTACATCATTAGTAAAAATAAAACCTACAATCTTTTCTATTGTATTATCATAGTAAGAAAGGTAGAAATAACCTCCATCACCCCAATCAGTTCCATAATTATTTTTTACTATGAAAGCACCATCGCCAGGTGGAGTAATTAAAAATTTATCTTTACTAAAATTATCATCCCAACCAACTATAGAAACAGAATGATCAGCCCTGAAATTAATTGGAGAATATTGGGCATTTGTAGCTTTATTGAAATAATGAGTATGATTTGTACCTGCCTTGCCGCCAGAATAACTGAGTTCTACTGCACCATATTTAATAAGTGTATCTTTAACAGCATCTACAAAATCAGTCGAATTATTAAAAGAATCAGGGAATATAATAATTGCATCTAGAACTTGAATTTCATTATAATATAATGGAGATATTTTACCTATTTCATCGAAACTTTCATATTCAATAGAAAGTCCACCTAACCAACTAACAAGATAATTAACGCCAGTATAAATCGCTCCACCTTCATGTATTTTTATTCCATATTTTGAGTATTGGAGCATAGTGTTTTGCATATTACTTTGTGAAAAACTATATTCAATACCAGTAGCTTTTAATAAAGCAGATTCCAATGCACTACTAGTTCCAAATGTCCAACAAGCCCCCGAAAAACCTTGGTTTGCAACTGGTGTTATCCATCCAAAGTCTCTTAAATCAAATTTAGAAGGGAAATTAGAAACAATAATAGAATTATTAACAAAAACTATATTAACACCATAACTATCAAAAAAACTAACGTAATGAGTGTTATTTATAGAAACAGTATCATTATTAAAAATATTTTCAATTAAAGTAATATTTTCATCAAATTCCGTATACAAAGCACTACCATATTTTGCTTGATTATCATTAAATATATTTTTATTTAATAATAATTGATCTGTATCATAAGCGTAAATTGCCCCACCATACATAGCAGAATTATCAATGAAAATAGATTCTGAAACAGTACTAATGGAACAATCTAAAAATAATGCACCTCCTTCAGATTGATAATCTTCTTCATCATATAATCCTTTATTTGAGGTGAAATTAGATTTTGAAATATTAACAAAAGCCCAAGAAGCATAAACAGCACCACCATTATAAAAAGCACTATTATCTTCAAAACTAGAATTGTTAATTATTAAATAACCGTTCAAAAAGACTATCGCTCCTCCAAAATCAGAAGAACAATTAATAAAATTAGAATCATAAATATATAACTCATTAAGATGAACATTACCTTCTTGATTGTCAGCGAAAATAGCTCCACCGTTTTTACCAGAACTTATATTTAAAAAATTTGAATTAATAATACGAGTAACACCAACAGTTTTAAAACCAATAGCTCCTGCAGTTTCAATAGCATTAAGATTAATAAAATCAGAATTAGTAACTTCTAATTGACCCATAGCGTTAAAAATAGCAGCGGAATATTTACTAGAACCATTAATAAAAAGAGAATTATTAACAAAAATTTTACCCTTCCAATTTACCACTGCACCTCCAAAATTATTAGCAGTATTAAAAGCAAATAAACAATCAGAAATCCAAACACTACCCTCATTATTATAGATTGCTCCTCCACCGCTCACTATGCTTGAAGCTCCACGACCTCCATAGGTATCATGTGCATCATTATAACTAAAAATAGAATTAGTAATATACAATTTACCTTTATTAAATATTACTCCCCCACCTTTATGTGATTCTTCAACTGATACATTTTCAATTATAACATTGTTATTGGTTAAATTACTATTATCAATAGTTAACATACCCTCATTAAAGATTGCACCACCTGTAAGAACACCATATCCATTTTGTATTGTTACATTTTCAAGTAATAAGTTTCCACTAGGATTTATATGGAAAATCCTTACAGAATCCATACCATCAATTAAACCATTTTTTATAATTACATTTTTATTTATAAGTATACCTTCCTTAAATTTCCCAGTATCATTCCATCTTACAATACCGCCCTCCAAATCAATAAAAGCATCTGCAACACCACTTTCCTTTATTTCACCATCTAACCAAGTGAAATTACCTTTAATTTCTGCATTAGTAACAACAACATCTGTATCCAAGGAATCTTCTACATGTATATCACTCGATACATCCTCAGCTGAAACCAAACCTACAGAACAAATTATTATTAAAAAAACAAAAATTGTTTTTAAAAAACTATTATTCAT
>JAJDHW010000113.1 GCA_030266405.1 Methanobrevibacter sp. OttesenSCG-928-I08 | reverse complement strand
GACTTGCAATTAATTTTAATACTTCTTCATCAGATGAATTAAAAGAAATTATATCATCTACTACAGGTTTTCCTTCAGTGATTGTTCCTGTTTTATCAAATGCAACAGTGTCTACTTTTGCAGAATTTTCTAGTGTATCTCCATCTTTAATTAATATTCCAAATTCCGCAGCTCTTCCAGTACCTACTGTTACAGCTGTTGGTGTAGCAAGTCCTAATGCACATGGACATGCAATAACAAGTATTGAAATTAAAGTAGTTAAAGCAAAAAGTAGTGTTGCATCGAAAATATAGTACCATGCAAGAAATACAGAAATAGCTATTATTAAAACTACAGGTATGAAATAGCTAACTGCAGTATTTGCAATTTTTTGAACTGGAGGCCTTGAACTTTGAGCTTTTTCAACTAAAGCAATAATTTGAGATAAAATTGTTTCTTTTCCAATTTTTTTAGCTATTATTTTTAAAACACCATCTTGATTAATAGTACCTGCAAAAACACCATCACCTTTTTTAACATTACGTGGTATTGGTTCACCATTAATCATAGCTTCATCAATATAACTATTACCTTCAAATACTTCTCCATCAACAGGTATTTTATCTCCTGGTTTTACAATTAAAATATCATCGATTTTTATATCAGAAATAGAAATATTTTTTTCATCTAATACATTTCCATCATCATCTAAAATTAATAATGTTGCATTTTGAGGTTGTAATCCAATTAAATTTTTTATAGCTCCAGAAGTTTGTTTTTTAGCTCTTGCTTCTAAATATCTTCCAATAAGTAAAAATGTAGGAAGCATAATAGCTGTTTCATAAAACATGAAAGTATGATTAAGGACAATATTAAATGTTCCCATTACACTAGATACATAAGCAACTAATATACCCATAGAATACATAACATCCATATTTAAGTTTTTATGAATAATCCCATTGAATCCTGCTTTTAAAATAGGAAATGATATATAAATAAATGGGAAAATAGAAATTATAAGAGATAGTATCCCCATTGATAATCCAAAAATATCAACATGAACATACATTAAAATCATTAAAATTGCAGAGAATATTGCTCCAACAATTATTCTATTTCTCTTATCTTCAAGATCTTTTTTATAAATCTCTTCTTCATCTATTTCAGATTGTCCTTCAATTCCTAAAAGTTTAAAACCTAATGAATTAATGACTTTTTCCATATCTTCAATAGAAACAATGTCTTTATTATATAAAATTTCTGCATTTTCTGAAGTTAAGTTAGCTTGAACCTTAAAAATACCATTTAATTTATTTAAAAAATTTTCAACATTCATTGTACAAGAAGCACAATGCATACCTTCAATTCTAAGAGTAACTTCATCAGTATGAGTTTTAAATCCCAATGACTCAACTACTTCATTTATTTTATCAAAAGAAAGTTTTTTAGGATCTGTAACTAAATGTATTTTGTTGGTATTTAAATCAGCACTTACTTCTTCAACACCATCTAATTTTTCAAAAGCCTTATCTAAATTAAGTACACAAGAAGCACAATGCATGCCTTCAATTGGAATATCCATCTCTTTTAATTTAGCCACACTATCCCATTTTTAAAAAGAATATCTTATTTAAATTATTTTTCTACTGAGAAACCAGCTTCTTTAACAGCTTCATCAATATCTGTTTTAGATACTTTATCAGAATCATAATCTAAATCTACAGTACCTGTATCTAAATCTACTTTTGCATCATTTATTCCATCTAAATCTTTAATAGAATTTTCAACTGCAAAAGCACATGATCCACAGTGCATACCATTAACTTTTATTTTTTCATTAACCATAATAATCAAATCCATTATTTAATATATTTTTTAAAAGATAAATATTTTGGCATGGCAAAAAATTTTAAATTAATTTGTTTTTTACAATATCCCCATCTTGAATAACTATATCAATATTATTTGAATCAGATAAAATTCCAATATTATCTAATGGATTATCTTTAACTAAAATCATATCAGCTATTTTACCCTTTTCAATTGAACCTATTTTATTTCCTAAATCCATAAAATTAGCTGCTGAAATTGTACCTGCAGAAATAGCTTCATTTTCACTCATTCCAATATCTACCAAATATTTTAATTCTTTAAGATTGTTTCCATGGTCAATCACACCAGAATCAGTTCCCATAAGCATGTTAACCCCAACATCATATGCAGCAGATATATTTTCCTTATGAACCTTAGCTAATTCTTTAACTTTTCCTTTTTTATCTTTATCAAAAGAATTGTCTTTATTTAATGTATCAATAACAATTAAAGTTGGAACAAGAGTTAAGTTTTTTTCTTTCATTAAAACAGCTGATTTTTTATCAATAAAAGTACCATGTTCTATTGAATCAATTCCAACATCAATAGAATTTTTAATTCCTTCAAGTCCATGAGCATGTGCAGCAACTTTAAGATTCCTACATCTTGCCTCAATTAAAATATTTTTAAGCTCTTTTTTATTAAATTGAGTAAATGTTGGAGAATCATTTTCGCTTAAAACCCCACCAGTTGCCATAACTTTAACAAAATCAGCGCGAGCTCTTAAAATTTCGCGTGTTTTAGAAATAACTCCTTCGACACCATCACAAATTGAAGAAGGCATTCCAGGATATAATAACTCCATATCAAATCCAGAATTCATATGAAAATCATAATGTCCTCCAGTAATAGACATTGGAGTAACACTAATTTGTAATTTTGGAGATTTGAATAATTTTTTTTGTGCAG
>JAJDHW010000115.1 GCA_030266405.1 Methanobrevibacter sp. OttesenSCG-928-I08 | reverse complement strand
AGTGTCAAACATGCCCATAATATATTGTATTCCATTATCATCATCATTATATTCAACTATCCAACCAGGAATATAAATTGAAGTAGTATTTTCCTCATGTGCTTCTCCTTGAATATTTCCTTTTAAAAATTGAGTATCTACTTCTGTTGTTGGTGTAATAGACCCCATAACTATTATTCCTACTGCAATTATAAGAACTACTGCAGCAACTATTCCAATAAGTACTTTATTATTCATAGTTTTTTACCTTATTTTTTTTTAATGTACAATATTCGAGAAAATCTTATAAATTTCCATGATATTCACAAAAAATTCCCATAAACTAAAATTTAGTTTAATTAAATTTAAATGTTTTGAATTAACTTAGAAAAAGACATTTTTTAAATAATTTTTTATAATTCGTATTATAATAATTATATTAAAAGGAAGGATACTATGAATTTTGAAGAATTTACAAAATGTTTAAAATTAGAAAATAAAATTTTATCAATTACTTTATCAAATGAAGAAGATGAATCTTATATGGATCCTAAATATAGCTGTATTATTCAAGATATTGATAAATTACCTCAAAATACTACTTTAAAAATAAGTAATGATAATTTAAAATGCCCAGGGGCGGGTTGTGGTTCTGGATTTAATGATACGACTCCTAATATTCCGGGAGGATTTGGATATTTTTTATCTTATGGTAAAGGAGAAGGTTATATTGAAGGGGAAAGAATTAAAGAATCTCCAGAAATAGCTGAGGAAATGTTTGAAAATCAGCCTAAAAATGTTTTAAAAGAAAATAAATTCATTTTAGTAAAACATTTTGAAGAATCAGATTCACCAACATCAGTTTTAATGAAAGTTAATCCTGATCAATTATCTGTATTAATTTACTTGTTTGATTTCCAATCACCAGATTATGATCCTGTATATGCATCAGTTTCTGCAGGATGTGCATCAGTATTTAGAATGCCTTTACATGAAGCATTTTCTGCTAGTAAAAGAGGAGTAATTGGGAATTTAGATATAGCATCTAGAATTTATACAGATAAAAATGAAGTTTACTTTACAGTACCAGGAACTGAATTTTTTAAAATGATTAATAATGCAGGAGATAGTCTTTTAATTACAAAAGAATGGGATAGAATTAGAAATAGAATGGAATAATTTTTCTTTTAAAAAAAGAGTAATAGATTATTTAAAAAAATAATCTATTCTTATGAAGAATCATCTTCTTGACTTGCTTTATAATCAGATAAAATATTATCTCCTTTTGTTAACCAGTCAACATCGTCTTGTTCTGCAACTCTGAGGTATTTTCTACTGATATGTTCTTCTTCAGTCTGTTCATCAACTAAAGTAGCTTGTAACCAGTTGAAAGTTTCCCAATCATTTTCATTTTTTGCTGAATTGACAATATTGTAGATTAATTCTGTTGTTTCAATTTCTTTATCTAAAGTTTGGATAAAAGTATCTAAATTGTCTTTGATTTCAACATCAACAGGGTCAACAGATGGATATTTATATTTAACATGGGAATAGTTTAATCTATCAACAATCCAACGGTGATGTTCAATTTCTTCTTCAGCTCTTTCAATATAATATGTTTCTAAATCATCTAAACCTTGAACAGCAAAGTAATTTGCAAATGTTCTGTATAATGAATGGTTGTATAATTCGTGGCTGATTTGTTCAACTAATAGTTTTGCAGTTTGATCAGCAATAGCTGATTCTCTTCTGGATTCTATGATTTTTTTTGAAACTTTCATATTATCTCCTTCTTTTAATTATGTTTATAAATATTTGTTTTTTAAATTATAAATAATTTTTCATAAAAATATTCAACTAAAATCCTAAAAGAATTTTAAATCCTAATAAAATTAAGATAATTCCACCAACTATTTCAAATTTCCCTTCAAATTTCTGACCTACTTTTATTCCAATTATTACACCTAACTCAGAAAAGGCAAAGGTTACTATTCCAATTATAATTACTGGAATAAGAATAGGGATTTTTAAAAATGAAAATGATACTCCAATTGCAAAAGCATCAATACTTGTAGCTATAGCTAATATTGTTAATTCTTTATGGGAAAATTCTTTAATTTTATTTGTTTTTTCACTTTTAATACTATCATATATCATTTTAATTCCAAGAGCTAAAAGTAAAATAAAAGCTATTATTGGAGCAATAAATGAAACAAGATCTTTAACTTGTTCTCCAGCTATCCATCCAAGAACAGGCATCAAAGCCTGGAATCCTCCAAAAAATAATCCTATTAAAATAGCTTGAGATAATTTAATGTTTTTTAAAGAAAGCCCTTCAGTTATAGAAACACTAAATGCATCCATAGCTAGTGCTATAGATATTAAAATAATTGAAATAAAATCAAAACTCATATTATCTTTTCTAATTAAAAGAATTTTCTTTCATTTATTGGAAATTGTAACTCAGTAATTAATTCATCTTCTGTAACATCTTGTAAATTATTTATATATATTTCAAAAGGATCTCCTGTTAGTTGAATCTTTTTAGCTATAATATATTTTATAGCTTGGCCGTAGACTTTTCCTAATTTTTCATAAGGTCCTACATGTGTGAATGATAAAACCCTTTGTGGGGGGTATCTAACTAATTTTACATCTTCACAATCAATATCTCCGTTTATAGGAATTCCTAAATC
>JAJDHW010000112.1 GCA_030266405.1 Methanobrevibacter sp. OttesenSCG-928-I08 | reverse complement strand
AAATTATGAATCATTTTTGAAAATTTGTTTAAATCCAAACACCTAATATATTAAGTTTAAAAAAATTGAACTTAAATTATTTGTGTAAACAAAATTAAAAATAACTATTTTAATAAATAGCTTTTAAAAAGTAAATAGATTTATATTAAGTTTTAAAATGTTTCAAAAAAGTATTTTATCATTACTAAGGGTTTTATCTTTTTTAAAAAATATTTTTTTTTAAAAAAAAATATAATGTAATGTTTTTAAGGTGTTGAAATGTTAATAAAAAATAATATTTGTCCTTCATGTAGTGTGGGATGTGGTATAAATCTAATAACTAATGAAGAGAAAGTTGTTGGAACTTATCCACTTAAAAATCATCCAATTAATGAAGGAAAAAATTGTTTTAATGGTAAAAACGCATATAAATCGATATATGAAAAGAAGTTTTTAAATCCATTAGAACCAAAGGGCGATAATTTTACAGATTTAGAATGGTCCAGTGCAATAGAATCTATTTTAGAAATTATTAATTCAAATAATGAAATTGGAATTATATCTTCTGGAAAACTTACTAATGAAGAAAATAAAGCTATTGCAGACTTCTGTGAAAATAAAAATATAAGTAATACTGGATTTTATTGTGAAAATTTTCCAAAAATTGAATCAGTTATTACAAATTATGATGAAATAGAAAATGCTAGTTTTTTACTTGTTATTGGAGATATACTTATTGAAAATCCACTTATTGGTAGGAGAATTATAATAGCTAAAGATAAAGGAGTAGAAGTATATTCTACCCATTGTTTAAAAGATTCTATAAGTTCTTATAACTCAGATAAATATTTTGATTCTATAGATGATCTTTCAGATGAAATTAAAGATAAATTAGATGAAAATTCTGTAATACTTTTTAATGTATTAGATAGTAAAGAGGATTTTGAAAAAATAAGTGAAATAGCTAAAGATGCAAAAGTCTTAGGGGTTTTACCTGATTCTAATAGTAAAGGAGCTATGGATTATTTTCCTCCATTAAATACCGATGAAATTAATGATTTAATTGATTCTGTTAAAGTTTTAATTATAGTAGGTGATGATTTAGATGAAATAAGTTATGATAAATTAAAAAATTTAGATTCATTAATTTATATAAATAGTAATTTATCAAAATTATCTAAAATTTCAGATTATTCCTTGCCAATTCCTTCTTGGGGTGAAAAATCAGGTTCTTTTACAAATACTCTTGGTAAAGTTCAAAGTTTTGAAAAGATTATAGAACCTGATGAAAATGTTTTCTCTGTAGAAGAGATTTTTAATAAATTATTAGGAAAATAATTTAGTTTAGGAGGTGTTTTGATGAATTCAGAGTTTTTAGAAATAAAATCAAATGATAGTAATATATGTGAGTTTGGTGAATGTGGTGGGGCTGTTACATCACTTTTAAAATATTTACTTGAAGAAGAAATTGTAGATGATGTTTTAACTATCCAAAAACAAGACAGTGTTTATGAAGGATTACCTACATTAATATCTAATCCAGAAGATTTAGTTAAAACTGCAGGATCCCTACATTGTGTACCTACAATGACTGCTGATTTAATTTCACGATTTTTAAGTGGTAAAAAAATAGCTACTGTTGGAAAACCTTGTGATACAATGGCTATTGATGAGTTGAAGAAAAGAAATCAAATTGATGAAGATAAAATATATACAATTGGACTTAATTGTGGTGGTACTGTTTTACCAGAAACAGCTCAAAAAATGTTCCAGCTATTTTATGAAGTAGATCCAAGTAAAGTTGTTAAAGAAGAAATTGAAAAAGGTAAAATCATAATTGAACTAGAAGATGGAACAGAAAAAGGCATTAAAATCGATGACTTGGAAGAAGAAGGTTATGGTCGAAGAGGAAATTGTCAACGTTGTGAAGTTATGATTCCTCGAAATGCAGATATTGCTTGTGGTAATTGGGGTGCAAGTGATGGTTGGACATTTGTTGAAATAATAACACCAAAAGGAAAAGAATTAGTTGAAAATGCAATTAGTAAAGGATTTATACAATCTAAATCTCCTTCTGAAAAACAAATGGAAATGCGCTCAAAAGTCGAAAATATTATGATTAAAGGTGCTAAAAAATCTAAACAAAATCAATTAGAAGGAGAATATCCAAGTTTAGAAGATTGGGATAAATATTGGCATAGATGTATTGGATGTTATGGATGTAGAGATGTTTGTCCTATTTGTTGGTGTAAGGAATGTGAAATTGAAAAGATGAATCCTGAATCTGCAGATTCATATCCTCAAGATCCATTAATGTTTCAGGGAATTCGTTTAGGACATATGAGTTATAGTTGTGTAAATTGTGGTCAATGTGAAGATGTTTGTCCAATGGAAATACCGTTATCTCGTATTTATGACAAATTACAAAAGAAATATCGTGAAAAAACAGGATATATTCCAGGATTTGGAGAAGATTTACCTCCATTATTCAGTCCAGAAGATATATGATTTTTTAAAATTGAGATGGTAATATGGGAAATGATATAAAAATTGTTGGATTTTGTTGTAATTGGTGTTCATATGGTGGAGCAGATACTGCAGGAACAGCAAGAATGCAATATCCTACAAATATTCGTATAATAAGAGTTATGTGTTCAGGTAGAATGAATATGACCATGATTTTAAAAGCATTTAAAGAAGGTGCAGATGGTGTTTTTGTTGGAGGATGCCATATGGGTGATTGTCATTATTCTGCTGGAAATTATAAATGGAAAAGACGAGCTGAAATGGTAGGAGATGTAATAGAAGAATTTAACATTGATAAAGAAAGATTTAAATTTGAATGGATTTCAGCATCTGAAGGTGAAAAGTT
>JAJDHW010000111.1 GCA_030266405.1 Methanobrevibacter sp. OttesenSCG-928-I08 | reverse complement strand
TATACAATCTTGCTCCTATTTCATCAACATAACATATCCCTCTTCTTGAAGCAATCAGCATGTGTTCTTTGAATCCTAATGTTGCTACTTGTGTGCTAGTATTAAGTCCCCTCCCGCTGAAACCCGTTTCATAGATATCAGTAGATGTTCCATTTATTGCGCCTAAAATAGCTTCTGCATCATCTTTAAAATTAAACCCTGCTTTTTCAAAGTTTCCTGGAATAGAAATCCCATCATCAAAGAGACAAATATCTGTAACATTACTTGCAGGATATTGTTGAGATAGCGTATATGCTCTTTGAAAATTTGAGTGATCATAAATATTGTTTAGTACTTCTGTCACTAAAAATTCAAATGATTGAGGTTCTACATAAATATTCGATAATAATCTTTTCCTTATATTTTCAGCAAAATCTGCAAATTCATTTTCTCTCATGTTTTTAGGTAATTCTTCAAAAGGGAGTGTTGTAGTAGTATGAGGTTTTTTCCCTAAAACTCTTTTACAATAGTCAGCAGTTCGAATATTAGGAATATAATTATTAATATTATTTTGTTTCATATATCCTAACAAAGGCAATAATGTTGCAGCCCCTAAAAAAGAATAATTAGTTAAATCTATTACTTCTTCGCCCTGATAGTTATTTATTATATCAACAAACTTTTTAAAATCATCTAATAATGAAAACATTGAATCATCCTTATAAATTTAATTATAATATAAAATATTTATAATAAATATGAATATCAATTATCCAAGAGTTAATGAAAACTAATAAATAAGATTCATACCTAATTATGAGAACAATAATGTTTTCCTGATCAATTTCTTCTTTTTACCATACACATTAATTTAACCTTAGATTGTGATATTTTAACCCTTTTATTTCAAATCATCTCCTTCGATTAATATTCCTTATGTAACAACAAAATTTTTAAATTTTAATTCCATTTTATCTACCTCATTATTTTTTAGGCCAAATCTCAAAAAATTTTGCTGTATGTATTTTTATAAGAAACTAAATTAACTTTAACATTACCCAATGACATAGCTATTGAACTTAAGCAAAAAACAAATGACAAATCAACAACAGAAGATAATTATATATTTGCAGATAGTGAAGATAAAATTGATGGCCTTAAGAGGAATATGAGGACTTATCTTGAGAGAAATAGTAACAAGTTAATAAAAGAGATTAGTGGGAAAGATATATCATTAAATACTCATGATTTCAGACGATTAAGAGGACAACATCTTTATTTATCATGATACGATTTAGAAATCATACAAAGCCTATATGCGCATAATTCATTAGACCAAACTATTGAATATTTACAAATAAAAGAAATAGAAGTTAATAATATGTTATTAGAAGATATGAAATAAATATTTACATTGTATTTCCAATTTTTCCCATTCCATAATACCTAATTTCAACATATTCTTCACTAAAATCAGTCAATTCAGAAACATCAAATTTATAATTATTACTAAATTCATGTTTTCTAGAAACTATTATATTTTTTATAAGAAAATATATTATATTGCAACGTTCAAAGTCAATATTAAAGTCGAATGGTTTCCTAGTTAATTGTACCTGATTAATATCACCATCTATCTTTTGTTGTTCCAGATAATTAATTGAATCATTAGATTCTCCTAAAGATATTTTTTCTGAATTTTTACCAATTAAACCAAATGAAAAATATGAATTAAACAATCTTAATGAATGTTTATATGCATTATACTCTCCTCTATCTGAAAAATCTTTTGCAAAAATTTTTAAATACCTCATTATATTTTTAAAATTCTTTTCAATTTTATCTTCATCACTAGAAACCCAATAATTGGAATATAAAACTAATATTAAAAGAGGAACATTTATTTTTTTGCCGTTTTTCACCATTTTTTCTGTAGAAGATAAATTAGGAGATGTAAGCTCATTTTTTGAAAATTTTTGTATTTTTTCATAGGTTTTTGAAAAATATTTTGTTTTTCCATTATTAGAAAATGTAAGTGCTAACCACAATTCTTTTTCATGTTCTGTAATAGCAAAAATAAGTTCAAAAAGAGTTTCAATCATTTGAAAATAAGTAAAATGTAATTCAGTTCTTAACATTCTTTTATATTTTTCAAGATTATCTATTTTCAATATTCCTATTAAAAATTCAGCGTTATCATGAGTAAATTTTATATGATTAACTTTATTTATCCAATAATCAACATCATATTGCACATAAAATAACTCTTGTATTTTATCTATATCCCCAATAGAAAAATCTATTAATTTTTTATTTTTCGTCATTTTAATCAATGTATTTTTATTTTTATTGTTAAATTCCATTTAAATTTCTGTTTGATGTTTTGGAATTCTTAATGATTCTATCTCATAAAAAACCAAACCGAAAATATTTTTATTATTCAAAAAACAAATCTTCCAAAAATTCATTTTTTGGCTCCACAGAATAATATATTTGATAATGAGGCCTTAAAACACCTTTTTTATTTAAACAACAATTTTTATATATTTTACCAGATTCACAAGGACATTTTTCATCATGACTTATATTTTTAAATCTTGAATGAGGTTGTAATTTTTTTGATAAAGTATAATTCCATGCATGAAAAGGAGATATAAGATTAGATATTACATATTTTATTATGCCATAATTGTATGTTTTATCTTTAATGAACGCAACAGAGTATTTTTGAACAGGGTTTTCTACAAGAGAAATTTCAACACATTCTATATCTTCAATTATACGAGTACATAATTCTCCATTATATATTTCTCCAATTTTATGATTGCAATTTTTTTGAAAAGTATAAGTTTTCCCACAGATATTGCATTTAGATTTATTTATAATCATACCGGGACTCAAGAAAATTTTGTATGGAAACATAGCTTGAAGTTTTTTAACATGTGAAATGATAA
>JAJDHW010000110.1 GCA_030266405.1 Methanobrevibacter sp. OttesenSCG-928-I08 | reverse complement strand
ATCCAGTACATCCTGATTTAGCTATTTCATCTTCATCAAAATCAAAGCCACAAACTCTACATTTCATTTTATTCACTTAAAAATTTAAAAAAATAAATTATTTAGAAGATTTTTTATCTTCTAAATTTTTCTTGTTTTTTATTTCGCTTAATTTAATACCGCGAATTCCGCTTCTACTTCTCAATTTATCACCTTATGCAAATCCTAATAATGTTCCACCTTGATAAACAATAAATGAAACTATATATGCAGTAACTGTAGTAACCAATATCATTGTTAAAGGCCATTTCCATGAATTTGTTTCTTGTTTTACTGTACCAACAGCTGCAAAACATGGAACATATAACAATACAAATATCATAAATGAAAATGCAGACAATGGAGTAAATAATTCATGCATAGCAGTTGTAATTCCAGCACCTTCCTCGGCAACACCGAACAGTGAACTGAATGTACTGACAACCACCTCCTTAGCAACTACACCGAATATTAAAGATACAGCAGGTTGCCATTCACCAAAACCAACAGGTTCGAAAATTGGAGCAATTATTGTTCCGATTTGTCCAGTTACACTTTCTTGAGATCCATATTCAACACCCATAGGGAAACTACTTAAAATCCAAATAACTATTGATGCTACAAGGATAATAGTACCTGCTTTTCTAATAAATCCATAAGTTTTTTCCCAAGTATGAAGTAAAACTCCTTTTAAAGAAGGGATTTTATAAGAAGGTAATTCCATTACAAATGGAGCAGTCATACCTTTAAACATTGTTCTTTTAAGAATTGCTGCAACAAGAATAGCTACTGCAATACCTATTAAATATAATGAGAAAATAACTTGACCTTGATAAGCAGAGAAAAATGCAGCTACAAATAATGCATAAACTGGCAATCTAGCAGTACATGACATGAAAGGCAATATCATCATTGTTAACAATCTATCTCTTTCATGTTCCATTGTCCTAGTAGCCATTATACCTGGAACTCCACAACCAAATCCTAAAATCATTGGAATAAATGCTTTACCATGAAGTCCTACTAGTTTATGCATGACTTTATCCATAACAAAAGCAGCTCTAGCTAAATAACCACTATCTTCTAAAAGACTAATCATTAAAAACATCAGAATAATAATAGGTAAAAATACAAGAACTCCTCCAACACCACCAATGATACCATCAACAACTAAAGAGGAAAACCAACTATCACCAAGAAAACCAGCTACAGATTCTCCTAAAATAGCAAATCCTTCTTCAAGTAAACCTTGAAATGGAGCACCCACTTCAAATGTAATCATAAACATTAAATACATAATAACTAAAAAGATAGGTAAACCAAGTATCCTATTAGTTAGATATTTATCAATTTTATCTGAAAAAGATGGTTTTTCAATTTCTGGTTTTTCAACAGACTCTGCGATTAAACCATCAATAAACGCATATCTAGCATTAGCAATAATTTCTTCTGAATCTTCATCAAAAACTGTTTTTAAATGTTTTTTTACATTTTCAGTTTTATTTATAATTTTATTACTAATATTAGAATTATTAACTTTTTCAAGAACAATATTATCATTTTCAAGCAATTTAATAGCAGTCCACATTGAAGGAACATCAAGTAAATTTTTATCTTCTTCAATGACTTCTTCAAGCTCGCCTAAATGTTCTTTTAGTTCATCACCATAAACTAATTTTTTATTACTGTTTATTGGATTTTTTGCTGCTTTTTCTACAGCTTTTAATAAATCTTCTGTACCTGTTTTATCATTTGCTTCAATTTCTACAACTGGAATTCCTAACAATTCTTCCATTAATTTTGTATTAATAAAATGATCTTTTCTTTTTGCAAATTTATTCATGTTTAGTGCAATAACTAAATTAGCACCAAGTTCCATCATTTGTACAGTAAGATATAAATTACGTTCTAAGTTTGCAGCATCGATAACATTTACAATAACATCAGAGCTTTCATCAACAATAAAATCTCTTGAAATGATTTCTTCAATAGAATGTGCACTTAAAGCATAATTTCCAGGAAGATCAATAACTTCCATGTCAATATCATCATAATTAAAATGCCCTTCGGCTTTTTCTACAGTTTTACCTGGCCAATTTCCAACATGTTGACGTAATCCAGTTAGTTGGTTAAAAAGTGTTGTTTTACCAACATTAGGATTACCTGCCAGACCTATAGTAATATTTTCCATCAACTTTCTCCTTTTAATATATTTACTAAAATAATTATTCTATTACAATATTTTCAGCTTCATTTTTACGCAGACAAACAGAATAACCTTTTACTTGGAATTCGATTGGATCTCCTAAAGGAGCAACTTTTGCAAGTTTAATTTTAGAACCTTTAACAAATCCCATTCCCAATAAATGTCTCTTTAACTCAGCACTTCCTTTGTCCCCATAAGAAACTATTGTTCCTTCTTCACCAGGTTTGAGTTCATTTAATTTTTTGCTAGCCATAATTTCACGTCCATAACATTTAAATTTAAAAAATATTAGATCTAAAAATTTAGGTGTTCCTAAAAATTAGATGTTAGGATAACCTAAATAAAAATATGGTATGTACTAATATATAAAAGTTTAGGTTATTGAAAAAAATTTTTTAAAGAAGCTAAAAAAAAGAAAACCTTTATATACCATCAATACATAATTATGTTTGGTAATAAAATTTAGGCATACCTAAAATATTTAGTTTTTGTCTATTATAATATTATCAATATATTAATAGTTATGTGGTTACTATTAATATAACTCCTTAAAACAATATAAGACTCTGTTTAAAAAAAGATTAGTTCCGCTCTTCTAATCTTTATAATACTCAGCAGATGTCACCTCAAAACATATTTAAAAACAAAAAGAAATATATATAATCTCCATATTTCTTTCCTCTAGTTTTTATAAAACACGGTGGTGTGTCATTTGACACACCTCTATTATTCAATTAATTTTTACTAAAATATTTTAT
>JAJDHW010000011.1 GCA_030266405.1 Methanobrevibacter sp. OttesenSCG-928-I08 | reverse complement strand
AACTTCAAGAATAGATCTAATCTTATTTTTAACTAAATAATCAAGGAAAATTTGCCTATTATCTATTTCATTATATAATAAATCTGTACTTAATCCACTTCTAGTAGCTAATTCATTTAATGTTTTACTTGCAATAGATATATTATCAATTCTATTTGTTTCTGGATTCCATTGAAATATTTTATTAAGTTGAATTGTACCTTCTTCCATTCCTACAACTTCAGCAACTTCACTAATTCTTCTAACTGATTCTCCTTTAGATTTATAAATCCTATTTTGCATTATTATAAAATCTAGAGCAGAAATCATGATTTTTGGAACTGACATTGGTGCATTAGTTAATCTAGTAATAGTTTCACGTGCATCGTTTGAGTGTAAAGTTCCAAAAACAGAATGTCCTGTATTTAATGCTGTAAAAAGAGTTATAGCTTCAGTTGATCTTACTTCTCCTACAATAATTCTATCAGGTCTTTGTCTTAGAGAATTTTTAACCAGATCATCCATAGTTAACTCACCTTTGTTTTCAACATTTGGAGGTCTTGTTTCCATTCTTATAATATGGTCATGTGGAATTTGAAGCTCTAATGTATCTTCAATTGTAATAATTCTTTCTTTAGGATTAACAAATGAAGATAATGCATTTAACATTGTTGTTTTACCTGAACTTGTTCCTCCAGATATTATTGCATTAGCTGATTTTACACCAATTCCATCAATACATAACCATAAAAATGCAGCAAGTTCTGATGATATTGTACCATAATTTATTAAATCAACAATCGTTAATGGATCTTTTTTAAATTTACGAATAGTAAGTGAAGGTCCATCAGCAGATATTGGAGAAATTGTTGCATTAACTCTAGATCCATCAATTAAACGACCATCTAATATTGGAGATTCCTGATCAATTCTTCTATTAATTTGTCTTGCAATTGAATCAATCAAATCCATAAGTTCCATTTCACTTTTAAAAACAAGATTTGATTTCATCATACCTTCACTTCTGTGATATACAAAAACAGGTTTATTTACTCCTATAACCATTATCTCTTCGAGGTTATCATCTTTAATTAATGGATCAATCTCACCATAACCTATAATATCTTGAAAAAATTTTTTAGATAAATTATTTAAATAGTTTTTATCAAAATCAATGTTTAAATCATTTTCAGCTAATCTAAATAATAAGAAATCTTTAATATCGCTTAATAATTCAAGTTCATTGGTTTTAATATCATTATTAGAAGATATAGCTTGATTTACAAGATTTTCTCTAAGTTCTCCTAATAATATTCTCTCTTGAGGAGAATAATCAGATTTTAAAATTTTATATTCAGGAATAATCTCTGAAACATTATAAACATTATTTTTAAATTCATTAAGCTCTATTTTATCCATTTAATCAACACCAATAATTATTCTAAAATTAAGTATAATAAAATTAGTAATACTAATTTATATATTTTTATTACATTAGAAATAATAATTATAAACTAAATACAAGATAAAATTATGAACTCAAATAATTCATTAGATGGGAAAAATATTGTAGATAAAAAAAATCTAAAAGATAAAATATCTAACTTAAATATCTGTAATAATTGTGAAGACATTTCAATAAAAAAATTTTCACCTATAAAAAATGAATTAGATTTAAACAAATTAAATGCTAGTTATAAACGCTGTGAATGTGGAAAACGACCATTAGACATTATTATGAGCCATGTTTTAAAAATAATGATTGAAGAGAAAATAGCTCCTGATGATGCAACTTTAAGAAGAAACACCCCTACATTACTTCCAGCTCTTTATTACAGTCAAAATAACTCTCAATTTATGGGAGAAGATTCTATTTTATTAATACATCCAGATTTTAATGAGAAAATAGCTTCTAGAATAATAAAAGAAGTTCCAGAAACAAGGGGAGTTTTAAAAGGAAATGTCCAAGAAACTGTTGGAATACTTCAAAAAGATTCAGATATTACACAATATGAATTATTAGCCGGCTCAGATATCCGTTCAGATATTATAAATACATTAATTAAAAAGAATGATAAGTTAAATAAAATAATTATTAATAAAAATCAGTCAAAAATCAATATAGAAGTTGCCTCAACTACTGAGACAAAATTATTAAAATTATATAATTACTTAGAGAATAATAAAGAATTTAAAAACAATCATTCTAAATTAAAAGTAATTGATGGAACTTGTGGTGCTGGAGCTACAGGAATATTCTTATTAATGTATGGATTTAATGAAATAATCTTAAATGATATTTACAGCGAAGCTATAGCTACAACTTTAAATAACCTTAAAACAAATGGATTTGATTTTAAAAAATGTGAAAATAAAGAGGAAATAGCTATTGGTGAAAACTTTAAAGTATATAATATGGCATTTGAAGATTTATCAGTAAAACTAAAAAGTGATGAATATGATTTATGTATTCTTGATTGCTTTACTGGTGTTGATTGTAGCTATTTAGAAAAAGAAGCAGAAAAAATAGCTAAAAATGTTTTATTAATTTAAAACCCCATTTGAAAATAGATTATAATAGCTGGAACAATTAAAACACCCATTAAATGAGATTTACTTACTCCTAAGTAATGAGGTAAAAGTCCCATTCCTGTTGATGTAATTAATGCTAAAGTTAAATACAACACTGGAGCGCTATAAATCACAGCAAATATATATAATAATATCACCATTAAAAGAATTACAGCTATTGAAATTTTTTTATAATCAATACCATCCATTAATTTTGAAAAACTATCTCCTATTTTTAAACAAAGAACTAAAGAAACTGAAACAGCAATTAAAGAAGTAAATGTAAATATCAATAAATGATATAGTGAAAATTCGCTTATTAAGTACGACATATAAACAGCTATTCCACTTCTAGGGTTTCCAATTAAATAAATAGCTATTAAAGAAAATAAAGTATCTGAAGTATTTAATCCACTAATAGCTAGTAAAAAACCCACTGTATCATCACTATTATCACTTGTACCACTTGCAGATTGTGCTATAACACTTCCTTGAGCAGGGCCAAATCCTGGTAAGAACCCTAAAATAGCTCCAGATATTCCTCCTGCAAAAATACTTTTAATCATATCTTTATCTAAATTTATTTCATAAAACTTATTTTGATGAGGAATTGTTGAGTTATCATTTAAACTAAAAGCTATTGTACTTATACCAAATAAACCAGAAAAAATACACATCATAGATAGTCCAGAAGATATTGGTGTTTGAAATATAACATAACCTAGAATTCCTGATACTATAAATAAAAATAATGACCATAGAAAGTCCCTATTTGTTCTAGTTAATTTATGGATTAAATAAATTGAAACTACAAGTAAAATTATCCACGTTACAGGTTTTGATATTTCATGAAATAATGGCAATATAACTGCAAAAATAGGTAAAAGAATTATAGTAATTATAATAGCTCCATATCCACCTATAGAAACAATTCTTATAGTTTCTTTTGCTCTACCTTCTAAAACCATCCTATGGCCCGGTAAAATAGAAACTGCAGTTCCTTCTTCAGGTACACCAAGTAGCATTGATGGAACAAATTCTATTAGTGCATGAGCTATTGACATAGCTACTAAGTATACACATAGAAATTCAGGTGAAAAAATTGTTAAAAGAAATGCAGATGAAGCAAATATAATTGCACCTGCAGTATTAACATGAATTCCTGGAATTACTCCTGTTAAAGCACCAGACAATATTCCTAAAAAACAAGCTATAATTAATTCAAACATATTGAATAATTAATTAAACAATGATATAAAGGTTGTTTAAGTAAAAAAAGAATTTTAAAAAGATAATATTAAAATTACCTATAAAATAAAAGTTTATTTAAAATAAAAAAAGTTTAGATTGACTTACATCAATCTTCTAGTATCAGTTACTTCAACACTAGCAACATTTGGAAGTTTACCAATTGCTTCTTCAGTAGGTTCAGTTCCACCTTCACCATCTTCAATGATAAACATTACATTTAATGCAACTAAACCAAAAGCTATTGGTTCTTCATCGATTTTATGTAATTCAGCATCTTCAGGCATTGCAGCTTGAATATCAGCTTTTAATTCTTCTAAATCTACTTCCACAGTTTCAGGCATTACTTTCATTGTAGCAACAACTTCGCTCATAATACTTCCTCCATTAAACTATTTAAAATTAAGGTCCTTCAAAACCACATTCACATTTATAATTGTGTCCAAAAGTACGACATTTTTCACATCTAGCTATTAATTTTCCACAAGCAGGACATTCGAATTGAACATAAGGTTCAATTAAAGGGATTTCTTGCTTACAAGATTGACATTCTACAGCTTTCATTTAATCACCTATGATTTTTGTATATTTAAAATTATAATTGTTAACATTATCATTAATAATAGATAGAACCCTTTCAGGATGTTTTCCATTTACAACATAACAATCAGTACCGAATTCAAGTAAAAGAGAAGGTAATTTTAAGTCAATTGACGATTCTTTAAAAGTTAGTAGTTTTTTTGCATCAATTTTTTCGATTAATTTTGAACCTATCTCATTAGGGTTTCGGTTATATATACCTTCTACATTTGTAGCTATTAAAAGTTTCGCTTTTACTAAGTTTGCAACATATGCTGAAATTGAATCTGAAGTTATATCCCAAGAATATTCAAATGGATCATGTTCCTTTAAAATATCTGAAACCACTAAAATAGGTATAAAACCATTATTTGATATATGATTTGCTTCATCAATTGAAAAAGCAAGTTTTGTAAAATTTAATTTATCATTTAATAATTTTGCCAATATATCCATTGAATCAATAGCTGTTTCATGAGTTATATTTTCTGAAAATTGAAATTCCAAATCATATTTACGAATAAGATTTGCAAAATCTCCACCACCAATAATTATTAGTGATTTTGTATCTTTTAAAGAATTTGCAAGATCAATTGCATATTTTGGAAATAAGCTACCTCCAATTTTTATAACCCATTCAATAATAATTTCACATCCAAAATATTATACTATTTTAATTACAGTAACGATTAATTAAATTAGTAGTAAATTATAATAATTTTAAATCGTTGGTCAACTTATCAATAATTTCATCTTCATCAGGCCCAATACCTAAACATGTTATTGTTGATGTAGGTAGTTGAGTTCTTCCAGCATCAGTTACTAAAAAGTAAGGCACTTTATTTATAATAACTTGATTCTTTAGTTCAATTAAGTCATCTAATGTGTCAATTTTAAGAACAACTTTAGCATAACCAGTGTTTTCCCATTTTTCTACTTTTTTAGAATCAGCATTTTTATAAGATCCTAAAGAAGCATGTGCAACTTGAGCTGCAGTTTTTCCTTTAGACATTTTAATATCCTTTCGAACTACAATAACTTGTTTCATTTATTTAACTTCCACAATAATTAATAAGTAATTAACCATATATTTATAATATTATATTTAATGTTTATAAAAATAATTATTATTTAAAATTATGAGAGAGGAAAAATGAGTAGAATTTCTATATTAGACCAAGATAGATGTCAACCAAAAAAATGTAATTATCTTTGTATCGAATATTGTCCAGGAGTAAGAATGGAAGAGGATACAATAGTTATCGATGAAGATAGTAAAAAACCACTAATATCAGAACAATTATGCCAAGGATGTGGAATTTGTACTAATCGTTGTCCTTTTGGTGCAATAAATGTAATTAATTTACCTGAAGCTGTTGGAGATCCTATACATAGATATGGGCAAAATCAATTCGAGTTATTTTCACTTCCCCAACTTTCTAAAGGAACTGTTTTAGGATTATTAGGGCAAAATGGTATTGGAAAATCTACAATAATGAGAATTTTATCTGGAGAACTTATTCCAAACCTTGGAAATTATGAAGAAGAATCACCTAAAGACTGGTCGAAACTTATATCTAATTATAAAGGATCATCTCTTCAAAATTATTTTAATCAAATCCAAAATAATGAAATTAAAACCATTCATAAACCTCAAATGGTAGATCAACTTCCAAAGGTTGTAAAAGGAAATGTTAAAGATTTACTTACTAATATTGATGAAGAAGGTAAATTTGATTATGTTTGTGAAACTTTAGATTTAGAAACCATATTAGATAGAGATATGGAAAATTTAAGTGGAGGAGAACTTCAAAGAGTAGCTATAGCTGCATCAGTTGTAAGAAAAGGAGACTATTACTTTTTCGATGAACCTACATCTTGGTTAGATGTTCATCAAAGACTAAATGCTGTAAAAGTAATAAGATCCCTTGCAGAAGAAGGAAAAGGAGTACTTGTAATTGAACACGATTTAGCTACACTTGATGCATTGTCTGATAATATCCATATTTTATATGGAGAACCAGGAGCTTATGGTGTAGTTTCCCAGATGAAAGGAGTTAGAGTTGGAATAAATGCATATATTAATGGTTTTTTAACTGAAGAAAATGTTAGAATACGTGATCAAGCTATTGAATTTTCAATAAGACCTCCAACACCAGAAGATGAAGGAGTAAGTTTAACTAGTTATACTGACATTGAAAAACATTATGAAGGATTTGATTTAAAAGCAGATGCTGGTGAAATATTCCATGATGAAATTGTAACTGCATTTGGATCAAATGGTATCGGAAAAACTACATTTGCTAAAATGCTTGCAGATGTTGTAAAACCAGATAGTGGAGAAGTTGAAGAAGATGTTAAAATAGCTTATAAACCACAATATATATTAACAAAATTTGATGGAAGAGTAGAAGACTATTTATACATGAATGCTCCAACTTATGGTTCAAATCTATTTAAAAGTGAAATTATGAAACCTTTTGCACTTGAAGAATTACTTGAAAAACAAGTGAAAGATTTAAGTGGAGGAGAACTTCAAAGACTTGCAATAGCTAGTACATTATCAAAAGAAGCTGAAATATATCTTTTTGATGAACCTACTGCGTTTTTAGATGTAGAACAAAGATTAATTGCAGGTAGATCAATACGTAAAATTATTGAAAGCAAAAATGCAGCTTCATTAATTATAGATCACGATATTGTATTTATTGATTATATTTCAGATAGAGCTATGGTATTTAATGGAACACCTGGTTTAAATGGACATGCACATAAACCAACTGATTTAAGAACATCAATGAATCAATTTTTAAAAGATTTAAACATTACATTTAGAAGAGATAAAGAAACAAAAAGGCCACGTGTCAATAAACTAGATAGTTATCTTGACCGTGAACAAAAAGAAAAAGGAGAATATTATTATACTGAAAGTTAAGGTTTCAAAACATCAACAGCTTTTTTAAATTCATCACAGAATACTTTAACTTCTTCAGTAGGAATAGAAAAACTTACACGTAGATATTTGTCCCCAAATAATTTACTTGTATAATTTCCTTCCCTTGTAAATACTTTTTTATCAAGAAGATATTCAGCCATATCTTTTGGATTTATACCTACTTTAGATAAATCAATTACAATCATATTAGCTTCAGATGGATAAACTGGCAAAAATACATCATCAATTTCATCAATTGTTTCTTTAATCAATTTTTGATTATTGAAAGTAGTATTTTTTATCCTACTAATCCAACTATCTTTAGATTCTAAAGCAGAAATAGCTGCAATTTGAGCAATTACATTAACTCCTAAATCATTAACAACAACATTTTTAATAGAATCAATCATAGGTTTAGTTGAAATAACTCCTCCAATTCTTAAACCAGCCATTCCATAAATTTTAGAAAAACTATAAACGGTTACTGTATTCTCAGGAGCATATTTTGCAACTAATGAATGTTCTTTTGCAAAATCCCTATAAGTAATATCATGTAATAAATAAATATCATTTTCAATAGCTATTTTTGCAAATTCTTTTATTTCTTCTTCTGTATATGAAGTACCTAAAGGATTTAATGGATCAATTAAAATAATCATCTTTGTATTTTCATCCATATTTTCTTTAACTAATTCTGGAGTTAATTTATAATTACATTCTTCATTATAAATTGGTACATATTTTACTTCTTTTGCAAATCTAGATGCAAATGATCCGATAATTAAATATCCAGGATCACAAGTTATTACATTGTCTTCTTTAGTTAAAAGATCTTGCATACAAAGATATAATGATTCAGTTCCACCTGCAGTAAGAATTATATCTAAGTTTTCAAGGGCCAAATCCTTTAAAACTAATTTTTTAAGTTTTGAAAATCCTTCTGGAGGAGGATATTTACAATATTCTTTGCTTTTAACACATTTAATCATTGAACTATTAATTTCATCCCCATGTAAATGATTTGTGTTTTGACCCATCCAAATCATTTCTTTATCATTAAAAACATGTTCAAAAAAGTCGTTTGGACTATCAAATCCTTTAGGTGCTTTTTTTTCAGTTTTTTTATATTTTTTATCAGGAATTAAAGAATTATTATTTTTTTCATTAGTAGAACCCATATTATCACTTAATTAATTAATTTGAATGATTAAAATTAACTAAAGTTGTATCTATACTATTTTATTTTAATCATTTATAAAATCTTCATTATATATAAAAAATTATTTTTATTCTATACCTTTACTTGTTATTTTAAAAGTGGCCTCTTTTCCTTCACCAATACTTTTATGTCTTTGTAAAGTAGCTATTCTTTGGCCAAGTTCTTCTCCTTTATCAAATTGAACAATAGCTTTACTCCAATATTGCAAAATTGTTCCTCCAACTGCTTTAATATTCCCATTTCCATCTTCATCAAATGAAGAATAAATTTGGTTTGTTAGAAGAATAGCTATGTTATATTTTCTTGCAAAAGAGGCTAAAAGACCCATTTGTTTTCCTAAATCTTTGTTAAGTCTTGATGATTTACCATCATCCACCCTATATAATGCCACAGCAGAATCCAAAATGATTAAATCTAAATCTTCATGATTTCTAACAAGCCATGACTCAATTGCTTTTAAATCTTCAATTTGGCGGGAAAATGTTGTTGGTTCAAAAACAATAATATTATTGGCAACTTTTTGAAAGCTTTCACCGGCAATTTGTTTAATTCTATCAATTGAAAGTCCACCTTCAGTATCGATATAAAGAACTTTTCTGCCATTTTTAGCCACATTAACTGCAAGTGAAATGGCAACATTAGTTTTACCAGAACCAGGGGCTCCAAAAAACTGAGTAATACTTCCTTTTTCAATTCCTCCACCTAAAATATTATCAATAGAAGAATTTGTTGGTATCTTACCATCTTCATCAAAATTAGCCAATAATTTCATAATATCTTATTTATATTTTAAGATATAAAAATCAATCTCTTTTTATAAGTTCAGGAGCTGTTTTAGTTAAATCAATAATTTTTGATGGTTTGTTTGAATTTAATGGTCCAATATCTATAACTAAATCAACATCATGATTTAATTGATTTAATATATCTTTAGGATTATCTAAAACTTCTTTATTTGAAATATTAGCACTAGTAGTAATTATTGGAAATATTTTTGCAATATTTCTAGCTATTTCATTATCAGGAACTCTAATTCCAACATTTTCACTTCCACCAGTCACATAATCAGGAATTACTTCTTTTTTATTTAAGATAAAAGTAAATGGTCCTGGAAGATAATTATTAATTAATTTTTCATTTTCTTCATCTAAATTAGCAATTAATGGAATTAATTTAGAATCTGAAATTAAAACAGATAATGGTTTTGTAAAATCTCTGTTTTTAATAGAATAAATACGTTTTACAGCATGTTTATCAAAAATATTAGCCCCTAAACCATAAACAGTATCTGTAGGATATAATATTACTCCTCCACAAGCTAAAACTTTAATAGCTTCATTAATTATGCTGAAATCTATTTTTTCTGGATTAATTTTTAATATTTTCATCAAATTACCTATAAAATAAATATAAATATTTATATATTAAACTCCATATTAAAACTATGCTTAATTCTCTTAGACCATTACTTACAAAAATATTAAACCCATTAGCTAAACAGATGAATATTAATCCTAATATAATTACAATTATATCTCCATTTATAGCTTTAATATCAGCATTATTATATTGGAAAGGATTTTTATTATTAGGTGGGATTGTAATATTATTAAGTGGTTTATTTGATGTTATTGATGGAGCAATAGCTAGATACCATGATAAAAGTAGTGATTTTGGAGCTTTTCTAGATTCAACAATGGACCGTTTCTCTGATGCCATAATAATTGTTGGAATAGTTGCAGGAGGATATTGTGATTGGTTTATAGGTATTTTACTTGTGCATTCTGCTATTACTGTAAGTTATGTTAGATCAAGAGCCGAGTCAAAAGGAGTAGAATGTAATGTAGGTATTGCTGAGAGAGCTACTCGATTAATTATAATTGTTATAGGATCTATTATCGGATATATATTTGGACCAATCTATTTTACCTATGTATTAATCATACTTGTAATTTTATCTTATTTTACAGTATTTCAAAGAATCTATCACGTGTATAAACAAATGAATAAGTGAATATAATGGAATATAAAGAAAAAATAACTATAGATATTCAAAAACTTGAAAATAATTTAATAGAAGTAGAAAATATCGAGTTTAATGAAAAAGAAAAAGAAGTTTATAATAGAGCATTAGATTACATGAATGATTCTAAATATTATTTAGAAAAAGAAGATTTTAGAACTGCATTTGGTTGTATTGAATACAGTCATGGTTTACTTGACGGGCTTAGAATGATTTATGATTTAATTTAATTTATTCATGTCTAAGTGATTCTGTTACTGGAACTTTAGTTGCTTTTATTGCAGGGAATAATCCTCCAATTATACCTACAAGTAATGCTGTAATTATAGCTAGTATAAAAGTTTCTACTGTATATTTTGGAATCATATCCTGTAATATACCTAATCCATACAATGATTCTACTAAAATGATTCCAAAGATATATCCTAAAAATCCTCCAATTAATGTTAAAACAATAGATTCTCCTACAATCATTGATAAAATCCTTCGATTAGACCACCCAACAGCTTTTAAAACACCTATTTCTTTTGTTCTTTCATAAACTGTACTTAACATTGTATTTATAATACTAATTCCACCAACTAATAAAGCAAGAAATGTAACTCCCCATTTTACACCAGAAAGCATTGTATAAATACTATTTATACTACTTATATCTTCTATTGATAAAACTACATTTATTATATTACCATATTTTTCTTTAATTTCATTACTTACATCTTCTACATCGTAAATATTACTTGTTTTAATAAAAAGAATTGTAGCATTATTTTCTTTACTACCAGTAATATTTTCAAAATGTTTAAGTGATGTAAAACCATAAGAATCCAAAAGTGTCCCAGTTTCAAATGCTCCTGTAATTTTATAATCAACACCATCAATTTTAATATTATTTCCAATCTTAAGGTTATTTTCATTTAAAAGCATTTTTCCAATAATGATTTCATTAGATGAGCTATTAAAATTATCTCCCTCAATGATTTTTATATTTAAATCCTTTAAATTAGCTTCATTAATTCCATATAAATATAAATTACGATTTTCTTCTATTGGAATTTTTGATTCATAAATCCCTATAACTTGTTCTACCCCAGAAATATTATTAATTTGATTAATTAATTCATTATCCATTAAATTACTTGTAGAGTTTTTATTCATTAACATAAAATCAGAATTACCTGTGTTTAATGTTTTTTCAACACTATCTACCATTCCATCAGATATTGCTCCAAGTGCAATAATCAATGAAATAGCAATAGCTATTCCAAAGATAGATAATATAGCCCTAGTTTTATTTCTAAAAGGATTTTTAATAATTAATTTAATGAAACTCATATAAACCTAAATTTTTATTTCACTATCTAATAAGGAATCATCTGTTTTAGATAATATTTCACCATCTAAAACTTCAATTACCCTATCAGCTAATTTTGCTACATTCATATCATGAGTAACAACAATTAAAGTTGTGTTTTCCTCTTTATGAAGTTTATTCAATTGTTTTAATATTTTATTACTAGTTTTTGAATCCAAAGAGCCTGTTGGCTCATCTGCCAGTATAATTGAAGGTTTATTAGCTAAAGACCTTGCAATAGCTACTCTTTGTCTTTCCCCCCCAGATAATTTATTAGGTTGTATTTTATATTTATCTTTCAGACCAACTAAATCTAATAAATAAAGAGCTCTTTCTCTCATTTCTTTAGAGTTCATTTTATTTGTAAACATTGGAATTTCAACATTTTCAACAACCGATATATTAGGAATTAAATTATGAAGTTGAAAAATAAATCCTATTTTTTCCCCTCTAAATTCATTTAATTTCTTATTATTTGTTAAATCAAAACCAGCAACATTAATTTTTCCACTATCTGGAATATCTAATGCTCCTAACATATTTAAAAGAGTTGATTTTCCTGAACCTGATGGACCTATTATAGAAACAAACTCTCCTTCTTTAATATCTAAATTAATTCCGTTTAAAGCTTTAATATTTCCATCTTCATAACTTTTTTTTAAATCTTTAATTTCAACAATGTTTGTCATTTTAATTCCTCATTCATATCTTAAAGCTTCTGTTGGAGGTAATCTTGTAGCTTTTATAGCTGGATAAATTCCTCCAAGAATTCCAACTGCAAATGCTACACCAAATGCTTTTATAAATGTCCCAATAGTATAAACTGGTGTAAGTCCTGGCATCAACTTAAAGTAGGTTAATGCTTCAATACCAACTACTCCAAAAATTGCACCAATAATTCCTGCAACTAAAGTAATAACAATAGATTCACCTACAATCATTATAAGAATTCTATTACTAGACCATCCTACTGCCTTTAAAACACCTATTTCACGTATTCTTTCAAAAACAGACATTAACATAGTATTGATAATTCCTATTCCTCCAATTATAATTGCTAATAGAGAAATTGCCCAAGATGCTCCATTAAGCATGTCAATCATCTCATCAACCATTTCAATATCTGATAAAGAGGAAATAGTAGTAATATTATCCCCATACTTATTATCTATCTCTTCAGTTATTTCATCAACATCGGCATTTTTATCTATTTTAACATAAACAGCTGTAATCATTCCTTCATCTTCCATTATATTTTGAACGTTCTTTAAAGTTGTTACAGCACCCATATCCATGTTTGAATTTCCTGTTTCAAAAATTCCACTAATAACATATTCTTTATCATTTAATTTTATAGAATCTCCCACACTATAATTTCCAGAATTACTTGCAAGTTTGCCTATTAAAATTTGATTATCTTTAGTGTTTATAGACCCTTCAGTTATTTTTAAATTAACCATATTATAAGAATCTTTATTTAATCCCATTATTATGAAAAAAGGATCATCATCAGTAGCTGTAGTTCCTACATAAACACCTTCAGCCCACGTTACACCCGATACATTATTAATAGTATTTTTCCAAGATTCATTGAAACTTGCTGAACCAAATGATGCCATATTTGAGCTATCTGATTCTTTACTTGAAACTGTAAAATCAGACCCTCCTGCATGTAAAGTATCTTCTGCACTAGCTATTAAACCATCAGTAATAGCCCCCAAAGCAACTATAGTGGCTATGCCTATACCAATGCCTATAATCGATAATAACGCCCTACTTTTATTTCTAAAAGGATTTTTGAAAATTAATGATAAAAAAGACATAATATAGTAATATATTTTATAGAATATTTAAATTTTTAGGAATAATTAAAAAAAGTAATAAAAGTTTTTTTTAAAAAAAAACTATAAAAAATAGAGATAAATAAAAAATCTCTTTAAAATTTAATCCATATCTTCGAATCTTTTTTCGAGTTTTTCCATTACACCAGGAAGGGAAGTATATTCCATTTCTTCTGATGGTAATCTGTGTGGCTCGAAAGGACCATGTCTTCTAATATAATTAGCTACCATTGAAGATTCTTCTCTTGTTTGATCAAATGCAGGATCATCAAATATATCTACAGGGCCAATTAATTTAGCATCAGCTATTTGGAAACCTAAACCAATAATTCTTGGAGGTCCATCAAATCTAATAGGATTTGCTTCATTTTCACCAACAGGCATCATAGGACCATTGTGAGATCCTCTCATCCATCCACTAACCATGTGTGGGAATGCAAATGGTTCAACACATTCACCAGCTGCTGGGAAACCTGATTGAGCTCTTACAATAGCTACAGGATCATCTTTACCAATGTATTCTCCTGCCATTAAATTTAATCTTTCAGTACTTATAGCTGCTGCAATTTCGCCGTTTTTCTTAAAGACTCTTTTAATTACATATCTTCCAGTAGAACCAATTAATGCAAGTAAATCATACATTTCTTCAGGACAGTCTAAAATTACTTTTTTATGTTCCATTACATCAAATACTTCGAATTTAAATCCATCATGTAAACTTGGATCAATAACAAGACCTGAAGTATTAAATGGATCTGCAAAAATTTTATAAATAGGTAAATTAAATGCACCAGGTTCTGTTTTATCACAGCAATATACAATTACAGGATCACTTGGTCTTTCTTTAAATTCCATTTCAGCTACACCAGGACCCATTCCTTTAATGTTTCCTGAGAAGGTATCAGATAATAAATCTTGACCAGCACCATATAATTTTAATTCACGTGCTCTTTCAGTCCCTTTCATAAATGCATCATAAGCAGTTTTATGAACTTCTTCGTCTTCTTCTCCTCTTTTGTGAGTCATTATTAAGTCAATATCGTCCCCACAACGAGTTATATAATAATCTTCTAATATAGATGCTTCTAAAGCTTCATTTAAAACTTCATCACAAATTTCCATTAATTCTGGATGTGCAATACAATGTCCAGAAACACTTCCAATATCTGCTTTAATAACACTTACGGTTGTTTTCATTTCTACACCTCAAATATGTATAAAAATTTATTTTTTAATTAGAGTAAACTAATTAGAAAATAAAATAATCAAGTATTAAAGTTAAACATAAAAATTAAGTAAAATAATTATTCACTAACTTAATGATTATAATTTAAATATACTATTATAATTTTTAATAATATTAGTATATAATAATTTTCATATTATTAACAAAAAATTTAGTTTTTATAAAAATTAAGAAATATTTTTAAATGCCTCATATACTTCTTTTTTCTGATCCATATCATTTTGAGCATCTTTAACTCTATCTAATTCTGCTCTTGTCTCAGGATATTTAGGAACTGCTTTACATCCACCATCATCTCTTTTAGATATTTCAAAAGTTCCTATTTTATCAGCTATTTTTTCAATTTCCCTTTTATCTAAACCTATAAGTGGACTTAAAATAGGTATTTCTACACCATTACGAGTAGCTAAAATATTTGGTAAAGTTTGAGAAGCTACCTGACCAACACTACTTCCTTCAACAATAGCTAATGCACCAATTTCATTTGCAAGTAATTCTGCAGTTTTATACATTCCTGATTTACACAAAACACAAGTCATTTTCTCAGGAGCATCTTTTTTAACTTTTTCAAGATAGTTTCCAAATTTGACAACTTTAGATTTAATAGGTACACCTGATGAATAAACTTGTAATGCATCAACTAAATCTTCAAAGTTTTCACGTCCTTTTTCTGTTGTAAATGGTTGATTATCAAAGTGAAGTGCAATAACTTCGCATCCTCTTTTCATCATCATATATGTTGCAACAGGAGAATCTATACCACTAGATAAAAGAGATATGACTTTTCCTTGTGTTCCAAGAGGAAGTCCTCCAGGTCCTTCAATTTTTTCATGAAATATATAAGTTTCATCTTCTCTAACTTCTACATAGATTATGAATTCGGGATTTGTTAAATCTACAGGAGATCCTATATTTGATACAACTACAGATCCACAGTAAGCTGCTAATTCTTGAGAAGTAAAGTCATGTGACCCAACTCTCCTACATCTAATTGCAAATCTTGTTTTTGAATCAATTAATCCTTCTTTTTCACAATTTAAAGCATATTCTTTTAAAGTTTTTTCAATATCATCAAAATTAGTATATGATACACAAGCAGGAGAATATGAAACAATTCCAAATATTTTATCTAATTTAGAAATAGCTTCATCAAAATTTGTTGGATAAATATATATTCTTCCTTGGTTTCTTTCAACTTCACAATCTATACTTGCTTTAATATTTTTTACAAGTTTACGTTCAAATTTAGAACGAATTTTAGGGCTTTTAAGACCTACCTCACCATAACGAGCTATTATAACACTATGTTCCAAATTATCACCTTAAATTAAATTAAAAGCAAAATCAATAGCTTCATTGATTTTATCTTTTTTAGGACCTGCTCCTTGAGCTAGAGTTGGACGACCTCCTCCCCCTCCACCTAAAATTCCAGCAGATTCTTTAATAATTTCATTAATTTTTACTCCAGAATCAATAGCTTTACTAGATGCTGCACCAATAATTTTACCATCATTATTTCCCATTAAAACAATATCTGCTTTACCATTATCTGTGAAATCTGTTGCAATATTTTGAAGTTCTTTAAAATCCCCATCAATAACTTGTTTTATAACTTTAAGACCATTTACCTCAGTAGAATCTCCAGATAAATCATTTATTTTTAAATTAGCTATTTCAGCTTTTAATCTATCAATTTCATTTTTTTGGGATTTCCATTCATTAAAGAATCTATCAC
This sequence comes from Methanobrevibacter sp. OttesenSCG-928-I08, assembly GCA_030266405.1. Lineage (GTDB taxonomy): Archaea > Methanobacteriota > Methanobacteria > Methanobacteriales > Methanobacteriaceae > JAHKLT01. The sequence goes on along the minus strand of JAJDHW010000011.1, from coordinate 6,283 downwards.
AAGTTTTTGGTAATTGATCTGATGTAACTTTAAAAATATCAGAACTTTCTTGTAAATACTCCCCTTCTTTTTGAATTGATTCAATAGCTGCAAGACCTGCTGAGAAGTCTATTCTTTCAACACCATCTTGAACTCTTTCAGTTTTATTAATTTTAATTGCTCCAATATCACCAGTTCTAGGTACATGAGTTCCAGCACATGCTTGAACATCAATTTCTGGTAACTTAACCACACGAATAGATTCTCCAGGAACAACTCCTCCTTGATAAAGAGAAAAACCATAATTTTTCTCAGCTTCATCTCTTGAGAGCCAATTAATATCAACTTGAGTATTATCCATAACAAAAGAATTAGCTATTTTTTCAATTTCATTGATTTCATTTTGAGAAATACGTTTATAATGAGATAAATCAATACGTGAACGATTAATACCTTTTTGAGCACCAGCTTGCCAAATATGATTCCCTAGGACTTTTTTAGCTGCTGCAACAATCAAATGAGTTGCAGTGTGATGGCGAGCCAAAGTTATTCTTCTTTCCCAGTCAATTTCACCATCAATAGCTTTTCCAATAAGATTATTTAATACATCTTCAGTAATTTTATTATTTTCATCAGAAATATCTACTTTGTGTAATACTACATTATTGATTTTTTCTGCATATTCTATTTTAAATTCTTGATTATCTACAGAAATAGTTCCTATATCTGAAGGTTGACCTCCTCCTTCAGGATAAAAAACTGTTTGATCTAAAACAATATTTAGATTTCCATCTTTTTCTACAATATCTAGAACTTTACCTGTGAAATCTGTTTTATTGAAATCTTTATAAAACAATAAGTCAGTGTCAGGATATTCTAAATTAAATTCCTTCTTTTTATCATGTTTTTCTTGCTCATGTTCATTTGCAACTAATGTAAAAAAGTTATCTGGAATATTTACCTCATAATCATCTCCTGCTAATTGTTTAACAGTTTCAGGAGGAATACCTTGAGCATCATAAAAATCAATTAAAATATCTAAAGGCATTGAATCAATTCCTTCTTTTTTAAGTTTTTTAATTTTTCTTTTAACAGTATTTGTACCTTTTTCAATAGTAGTTGCATATCTTTCCTCTTCAAGAGAAATAACATTCATAATATGCTCAGAAAATTCTTCAATTTCAGGATAGAATTTTGTTAAAAAATCAAGCTGAATTTTCATAATCTCAGATAAAGATTCTTTCATTTTTAATTCTTTCATAAATCTTATAGTTCTCCTAAGAACTAAACGAGCAAGATATCCTTCTTTAACATTTGAAGGAATTATTCCATCAGCTAACATGAAAGCTAAACATCTTGTATGATCTGCAATAATATAAATAGCTTCCATAGGTTCTGTAGATTTAATAAGTTCTTCAAGATCAATGTTTAATTTATCAGCTACCTTCTGTCTAAGAGATCTAATATCTGCAAATGTTTCAATATCCATCATCCCAGCTATTTGAGCATTTTCTGATAATATTTTCTCATCTACATCAACATTTGTGATTTTTTTGAGTTTTTCAATTACTGGAGCAAAACATGCATCATAAGCAGTTGGTGTTCCTTGTGAAATCCAAGCAAATCTTTCTAATCCATAGCCTGTATCAACTACTTTTATTGGAATTTCTTCTTTTTCACCATTTTCTAATGTTTTATATTGGATAAAAACAAGAGTAGCTAATTCTACTCCACGAACACATACTTCTAAACATGGTCCAGCATTACCGCCACCACTCCACCAAGATTCAATGAAAGTAATTTCTTCAGGATTTATTCCAATACTTTTAATAAATTCATGACATAACCTTACAGTTTCATCTTTCCAATAAATAGGATTATCTTCCCTATTAAAAGCATGATGTGCACCCATAGTAAAACAAGTCATATGTCTACCTGTTCTTCCAACATTATCAACATCATTTAAACGAATAGAAGGTTGAGCAATAGTTAAAGGATTAGCTGGAGGTTCAACTAAACCAGAAGTTACCCATGGTTGGAAGTCATAAAGTGAAGCTCCCACTAAAAATACATCATCTCTCCATCGTTTTGCTAAAACAGGATATCTATTAATAGGTGTGTGTCCTTCTTTTTCGAAAAATTCTCTAAAAGTTTTTTGAATCTCATATAAATTATAAGGTTTTGTAGTTGCAGGATTTCCAATAAATTCATATTCATCACAAGGAGCATCTCCACAAGTATTTCTCTCACTTAATGACCAAAATTCATTCCCACATGTTTCACATTTGAATTTTTTGTATCCTAGTTCTTTAAATATGTCTAACATGATATCAGCTATAAAAATTATCAATATATAATATGTTATTTGTTAAAACTAAGTTAAATATGTTTTATAGTTTCTTAAAAATTAGAATTTTATAGTATATTTTAAAAATTGAATTTATTTAATAAAAAAAGTAACATTTACCAATATTGTATTTAGGAGTTATAAAAACTCCATTAATACAATAAGATTAATAATAACTTATTAATCCTTAACTACACACACGTAAACATATTTTATATGCAATTAACTATTTATTAAGACTAATATATAAATATTTTGTAAATATGAAAATAAAATATATTTCTATCTTAAATAAAGAGATAATGTAATTTTTCATTTATTTAAGCAAAAAGGCATATAAAAATCTTATAATCTCTTTTAATTAAATTATTTGCCTAAAATTACTAGGAAAGCAATAATGGCACGAATCATATAATTTATAAAAATTAATATATTATATGCAAATATTAATTTTTCAACCATTGAATCACCCCCTACCTTTATTTTAAACAAATAAACATATAATACGTTTATTTGTGTGAGTAGTTAACCTTATTCGTTGAAATAAAATCTTAAAAATTACATTGAAAATATATTTAAAAAAATAATTAAAAATAGATAATGGAAATGCTAAACAACACAAAAATTAATTTGCATAAAGGCGCATAATCATTTAAAGTAATCATTATAAAATACAATACTGTTTTAATAAATTAAAAGTTTTAATACAAAATAAATAAAAAAAATTAGTTATACTATTTAAAAATAGCTTAAATTTAAAAAAAAAAATAAAAAAAAGAGATAGAAGTAAATCTATCCAAAGAGAGCGCCTAATCCAGCTGCTGCTTCTTCTTCAGATGCTTCTTCTTCCTCTTCTTCCTCTTCTTCTTCAGCTGCAGGAGCTGCATCAGATGCTGCAGGAGCTGCTGCTGCAGGAGCTGCTGCCATAGCAGTAGTTTCCATAGCTTCTTCAATATCTACGTCTTCTAAAGCTGCGATTAATGCTTTGACTCTAGCATCGTCAGCATCAATACCAGCTGCTTCTATAATCTTTTTAACATTTTCTTCATTAATGTCTTTATCTGTACTGTGCAAAATCATTGCCGCATATATATATTCCATGATATCACCATTTTGTTTATTAAATTTGAATAGGTTTTAAAATTAAAAATTTTAATTGAATTTGAATTAAAATCAGCCAAACAGAGCACCTAACCCTGCTGCTGCTTCTTCTTCACTTGCTTCTTCCTCTTCTTCCTCTTCCTCAACTTCTTCTTCTTTTTCTTCAGCTTCAACAGTTTCGGTTGGAGCAGGGACATTAGCTAATTTGTCTTTAAGTGCATCACTTAAAGCATCTTCTACTAATGCAGAAGCTAATGCTAACATTTTACTCTGTGCTAAAGCAATTAATAAATCAGAAGTTTTTGAATTAATATCTCCAGCTTCAATAGCAAGATTGAAAGCTTTGGTATTGGCAAGTTTAATAATAGTTGATATAGTTTCTTTTGTAGGTATTGCTGCATTAACAGACAAGTTGAATGCATTTAAAAAAGCACCTTGAATATCTGCAAGTGTTTTTTCATCATCAATTGCAAGAACTTCAGATAAATAAACATCAGCATCTTCATATACTGCTTTTAAATCGATTCCTACTTCCATAGGATTAATATCCATTCTAGTTAATGTACTAGCTACATCTTTAGAAATTTCCTCACCTGCTTTAACAAGGAGGTGTTCTTTAGATACTACAATTTTACCTTTATCAATTTTTGCAGGAATTCCAATTTTTTGTAATTCCCCTAAAAATGGCCCTGGTTCAAAACCAGTATCTCCTTCAGGAATAACAATATCATCAGTAGCTATAGATCCAGCTTTAGCAGGAGCTGCAGTTTTACTGTTTTCTAATATTTTATATAACTTGAAAGGATTCATTTCTGTAGCAATAAGAGCTACTTGACCATCCATATATTCTGATAAATCAACAATATTATTTTTATCAGCGTTACAATCTTCAAGAGCTAAATCAATAAGATTCTTTTTAGACATTCTAATGACAGCTTTGCCATTTAGACTTTTTCTCATTTCTTGAAGTTGTTTTGCAGGTATATTTAATAAATCAACAATACCTATTACTTCATGAGAATTAATTAAATCTTCAAGCTCTTTAACTTCTTCTTTTTTCCATTCAGCAACATGAGCCATTAGATCACCCTCTCTATTGGTCCCATAGTTGTTTTAATAAACATGGATTTTATTTGATTTCTTCCTTTTTCTAAGTGGCGGTCTAAGATTGTAAGAACAGCTTCAACGTTTTCAGCTATTTGCTCTTCAGTCATATCTTGAGTACCAACAATAACTTGAATAGAAGGCTGAGTTTTTACACCTACTTTTACAGTACTTTGTAGTCTTTCTAAAAGTGGGTCTAATTTGATGCTCGCAGGTACTGGTTTAGGCATTTTCTTACGAGGCCCTAAGACAGGTCCTAAGAATCTACCAACCAATGGCATCATATCAGCTTGAGCTATAAAGAAATCAACAGAATTTGCAGCTTTTTTAGCTTCTTTTCTGTCTTTACCTAACTCTTCTAATTCAGCTTTTGTTATTACAAGATCGACACCAGCGCTTTTAGCTTGAACGATAAGTTCCCCATCAGCTATGACTCCAATTTTAACATCTTTGCCACGGCCATTAGGAAGAGTAACTTCCTCATCAAACCTATTTTCTGGTTTTTGGACATCTAAGTCTTTGATATTAATAATCATATCAATAGACTGTGTGAAGTTCCTCGGCTTAGCTTGTTCTTTTGCCTTCTTCACCGCTTCTATTACATCTTGTGTCATACAAATCCCCCATGGACAAAAGTCCACTGGATATTGGTTTCATGAGTATCGATAAAGATGGAAATCCATACTATTCGATTACATGAATAATAAAACAGTATATCAATTATAAAAAATATTTATAACATCATATACACTGAAATTAAGTATAATTAATTTAAAGACGATTATTCTACTAAAATATCGTCATAATCTCCAGCATCAACAGCTTTTTGAGCATCTCTAGGGTCTTTACCATCAACAGTAATACCCATACTTACACAAGTGCCCATAACCTCTTTAGCTCCATGTTTATAATCATTAGCAAGTAATGAATCAAATTTCATTCTAGCTATTTTTAAAGCTTGTTCTACAGATAAATCTGCAACTTTATCTAAACCTGGATCTTGAGAAGCTTTTTCGATGTTGAGCTCTTCCATGATAAGAGAAGTGGTTGGAGGAGTACCTATTTCAATTTCGAAATCTTTTGTACTTGCATCAATCATGATTTTTACAGGTACTTTCATTCCTTTGAAATCTGAACTTTTAATATTAATTTCCTCAACTACTTGCATCATATTAATTCCAAAAGGTCCGAGTGCAGGTCCGAGTGGCGGTCCTGGTGTAGCACTTCCACCTTCGATGAGAATTTCAACAGTATCTTTAGCCATTAGTCAGCCTCCTTTTGAATAATTCTAATTTGATCAGCTTTAACAGTAACTGGAATAGGTACTGCTGCTTCTATTAACTCGAGAACTACTTCTTCACGTGATTCATCTATACGAACCACTTTAGCTCTTTCACCTTTAAAAGGACCAGAAACAAGTTCAACAATACTTCCTTTTTGTATAGAAGAGATTATAGGTTCTGGTTTTAAGAATTTTTTAACTTCATCAAATGTTATGCTATTTTTCCCTTCAACAACACCTCTTAAATGAGGTACCTTAATGTCAGGATTTTGCATATCTATTTTTGTTGAAGATTCCACTAAAATATACCCTTTCAATGATTCTGGGACAAGAATTGAGCAAATGCCAATACCACTATTTTTTGCTTTACGAGCTAATAGTCTAGCAACATTTCTTTCCTGACCTGCTGATGTTTTAAGAGCATAAATGGAATTGTTAGTATCTTCCATGATAAATTCACCTATATATAA
>JAJDHW010000109.1 GCA_030266405.1 Methanobrevibacter sp. OttesenSCG-928-I08 | reverse complement strand
GAATTAAATGAGAGAGATGTGGAAAAACATGTCATTGCAAGTGGTACTTCTATATCAGGAACTATCCATATAGGAAATTCTTGTGATGTATTTATAGCTAATGCTATAGGAAATGCTTTATCTAAATTAGGGAAGAAAACAGAAACAATTTGGATAGCTGATGATCATGATCCTCTTAGAAAGGTTCCATATCCTCTTCCTGAAAGTTATGATAAGTATCTTGGAATGCCTTATTCAAATATACCTTGTCCTGAAGGATGCTGCGATAATTTTGTAGAACACTTTGAAAGACCTTTTTTAAGTGTTTTAGACAATTTTGGTATTAATCTTGAAACTAAATCTGGTTTTGAAATGTATAAAGAAGGAGTTTACAATGATTATATAAGACTTTCACTTGAAAAATCAAAAGAAATCAAGGAAATATTTGATAAATATAGAAGAACTCCTCTTGATGATGATTGGTTACCATATAATCCTATTTGTGAAGATTGTGGTAGAGTAAATACTACATCTGCATATGATTTTAATGGGGACATGGTTTCATATAGGTGTGAATGTGGTTTTGATGGAGAAATGGATATTAAATCAGGTAAAGGAAAGCTAACATGGAGAGTTGAATGGGCTGCAAGGTGGAAAATATTTGGAATTACATGCGAACCTTTTGGAAAAGACCACGCTGCTAGTGGAGGATCTTATGATGTTAGTAAAGTTATTTCAAAAGAAATTTTTGATTATGAAGCACCATATCCTGTACCTTATGAATGGATAACTTTAGATGGGGAAGCTATGAGTAAATCTAAAGGAGTATTTTTCTCTCCAAAAGAATGGTTAGATATTGGCCCTGCTGAAAGTCTTAACTATTTTATTTTTAGAAGTAAACCAATGAAAGCTAAAGATTTCTCACCAAAAATGCAATTTTTAGATTTAATGGAGCAATTTGATAAAGTCGAAAAAGTTTTTTATGATGAAGAAGAAGCTCCTTCTGAGAAGGAAGGTAAAAAATTCAAAAAGATTTATGAAATGGCACAAATTCATGAAAATTCACCTTTACCTTTTAGACCTTCTTATAGGTTCTTAGTTAATGCTTATCAAATAGCTGGAAATGATTTGGAAAAAATATATAACATTTTAATAAAAAATTCTCAATTATCTCCAAGTTTTGAAAATAAATCATTCAATGAATTAACAGATCTGGAATTAACCCAATTTCAGGAAAGAGTTGATAATGTGGTTAATTGGTTAGATGAATATGCTCCAAAATTTGTTAAATTCCAAGTTCAGGAAAATAATATTCCAAAATTACCAATTCCTGATGATCAAATAGAATTTTTAAAAGAACTAGCTCTTTTACTTGAAAATAATGATTTTACTAAAGCAGAGGACTTACATGATGCAATGTATGAAATATTAGAAGGTAAAGGAATTAAACCTCAGAAAGGTTTCCAAGCTATTTATAAAATGATTTTAGGTCAAAAACAAGGTCCAAGAGCAGCATCATTTTTATTATCTTTAGATAAAGATTTCGTTATTAAAAGATTAAGAATGGAAGCCTAATAATCAAAAAGAGTAGTTTGTTTTCCTTCAAATTTTTTTATATTTTTTTGAATTGGAGACATATAATTAGAAGAAAGCATATATTTTCTTTTAATTTCATTTATTTTCAAATATAAGTCTTTGGTATATGTTGAATCAACTTTTCCTTTTTTAAATAGTATTTTAGTTTTATTATAAATATCTATATCTACTTCTTTTAAAAAATTAAAATAAGTTTGTTTGGTTTTCCCATAAAGATTTAAAACTCCAGGTAAAACATAATCCACATTATTTTTTTTAGCTTTTTTAAATAAGGAATCAATATTTTCATAACTATCAGTTAAATAAGGTAAAACTGGCATCATATGTAATCCAACCGATGCATTACTATTTTTAAATTTCTTTAAAAAATTAAAACGATTTTCAACTGATGATGTTTCAGGTTCTATTAAATTTTTTATATTTTCATCGGTTGTTAAAATTGTTGATGCAATGTTTACAGGGGCTACATCTGCAAGTTCTGTAATTAAGTCAAAATCCCTTAAAATAATATCAGATTTTGTAGATATTATTGTTGGATTTTTATATTTAATTAAAACTTTTAATATTTCAGGCATTATTTCATAATCTTTTTCAGCTTTTTGATAACTATCACTTACTGTTCCAATAGATATTACATCTTTTTTCCATGATGGTTTAGATAGCTGCTTTTCTAATTCTTCTACTATATTTGTTTTAATGAAAATATCATTATAATAATTTTTAGAATTAAGATATTTATGAGAATATAGTGCATAACAATATTTACACCCATGTTCACATCCACGATAAATATTTAAATCATATTTATAAGGCATTTTTCGCTTTAATTTGTTTAAAGCAGATTTACATGTAATTTCCTTATAAGGCATAATATCTATAAAAACAAGTTATATTTTTAATTCAGTAGAATTTCCAACTCTTTCTAATTCTTTTTTCCATAAATCAGGATATTTTTCATTAAATTCATTAAAAAGAGTTTTTATTTTTTCAAGATTTAAAACAAGTATTTCGACACCATTTTTCTTTAAAAGATTTTCAGCACCTTTTAAAGTTTTATTATCTCCTATAACTACTTTTGGAATATTATACATAATTATAGCTCCTGAACACATTGGACATGGAGATAGTGTAGTGTAAAGTGTGGATTTTTCATAATCTTTTGAGCTTAATCGTCCTGCATTGTTTATAGCATCTAATTCTCCATGTAATATTGGAGAATTTTTTTGAATCATTTTATTATGTCCTTTTCCTACTATTTCTTGGTCAACGACAAGTATAGATCCAATAGGAATTCCACCTTCAGCTATTGATTTTTTAGATTCTTCAATAGCTAAATTCATAAAATAATAATCATCTTTTTCCATTTTAATCACTGTTAATAAAAGAAAAAGAAAGAAAAAAGAGATAGAAATTAATCTTCATCAATTTCTATTGGTTTGTTGGATAATCTATCGATTATTCCTCTTTTAGA
>JAJDHW010000108.1 GCA_030266405.1 Methanobrevibacter sp. OttesenSCG-928-I08 | reverse complement strand
ATAAATCAAATGATGCTGCAATAATTGTAATTCATGGAGGAGGATGGTGGCAAGGAGATAAGCAAAAAGAGATATTACTACCTAAAAAACTAAGTAATGAAGGATATTTAGTAATTGTACCAAATTATCGTCTTGTAGAAGAAGATGAAAATTTATATCCCTCACAAATTCAGGATATGGAAAAAGTAATTGATTGGTTAAAAGAAAGTGATTATGAGTTTAACCCTGAAAAAATAGGTGTTTTTGGAAGTTCATCAGGAGGAAATTTAGCTTCTGAGTTATGTGTAAGACATGGATATCCAACTACAACATGGTCAGCATTAATTGATTTAGATACTTTTTATAATACCCATTTAGATACTATTCCTAAGAAAATAGAAATTAAAGAAAACACTCCAAGTTCTGAAATTGATCAAACTGGATCTAATGATGAATATTATAAATGGTTAATTATAAATTTACTTGGAGGAGATATGTCTAAGTTAGAAAAAGCAACTGTAATTAATAATGTATGTGAAAATTCAGGAGTTATGTTTTTAGTTAATTCATTAGATGAATTAGTCCCACATACTGAAATATTAAAAATGGCGAAAGCATTAGCAGATAAAGGTAAAGAATCACAAACATTATTATTAAAAGGTAATCGTCATGGTGAAGCTTATTATGATGATGCTATTGATTTAACCTTGAAATTTTTTAAAAAATATTTAAATTAAAAGTATTTGGATATAGCTAAAAATTAATAAGAAATTATTTGAGTTTTACCTCAAATAATTATGTGTCTTCAGGAATAAGCTTTTTTATATAACTTTTAGACCATATATAAGCTATTATTCCACCAACTGCATTTCCAAATACTATTCCATACCATACACCAACTTGTCCAAGATTTAATACAACAGCAAAGATATATGAGAATACAATTTGAAGAAGTAATGCTCTTATAAATGCAATCATAAGTGAATTTAAACCTTTTCCAAGACCTTGGAATACGGATGATGATACAACACCAAGTGGGAAGAATAAATAAAACAAACAAGTAATCCTTAAAAACACAGTCATTGGTTCAAGTAATCTTTCAGATCCTGGCGAATATGCAAATAAATAGCTAATATAAGGAGCTAATATGAAAATAGCTATTGATATTAATAATACAATTAATGTTCCGAATTTTATTCCATAGCTATGAGCTATTTCTATATTTTTAAATTTACCTGCTCCAAGGTTTGCACCTGTTATTGCAATTGTTGATGTTCCAATAGCTATAGGAATAACCATTATTATTGCAACAAATCTCCATCCTCCAGTATAAACTGCTACTCCATCAACACCTGATACAAACATTAAAATTGCATTAATAGCTATAGCAAGCATACTTATAAAGAAAAATTCAACTCCTGCAGGTAGTCCTATACTTAAAATTTCTTTAACAATCTTATTTTTATAAATAAATTCTTTAAAATTAAAATTAATATATGTATCTTTTATAAACCAGTAAGAAAGTAGTAAACATACAATTGCCATTGATAATACTGAAGCATATGCTGCACCAGCTACTCCTAAGTTTAAAGTATAAATAAAAATTGGATCTAGAATGATATTTAAAACCGCTCCAACAACCATTGCATATGTTGTTTTTTTAACATTTCCTTCTGCCCTTAATATTCCAAAAGCTGTTGCAGAAAATACAACAAAAATAGTTCCTAAAAAGAAAATATTACCATATTCTAAACCTAAATTAACAGTTGGACCTGCACCCATAGCTATTAAAATAGGTTTTAAAAATATTAAAACTAAAATAGTGAATATTATTGATAAAATAATTGTTAAAATTAAAACATGCATTGCAGAATTATCTGCTTCTTTTTTATTTTGAGCTCCAATGTATTTTGAAATTACTGCAGTTGCACCTGCACCAAGACCATTAGATATACCAAAAATCACCATATATACAGGATTTACAAATCCAATAGCTGCAAGTGCCATATCCCCTAAACCTGCAACCCATACACTATCTATAAAAGCATATAATGAATTTATAACCATAGCCACCATCATCGGAATTGACATTTTCAAAACCGCTTTTTTAGGATCTCCAAGTAATGTAGAAACCTCTTTAGTTTGATTCATTTTATTTACTCTCCTTTTTTAAAATAACAGAATTAATAATTAAGTTTAAATGTTCTTCAGCTCTTTCAAACTGTTTATCCATATAATCTTCAGAAATACTTTCTGGATACTTTAAAACAACTTTTTCATACATCATAGCTATTATAAAATTAAAATAGCTTTCAGCTAGTTTTCTAGGATTATAATTTTCTATAATCTTTTTATCAATTAAATTTTTAAAAAACTTAGTCCACATTTCAATAGATTTATCAATTTGCTCTTCTAAAACATTTTTAACCTTTTCATTGTGATATGCTTCTATTAATAAGATTCTTAAAACTTTAATTGTTTTAAGTTCTTTAGATGAGATTTTTATATCTTTAAAACCTTTAAGAGATTCAGCTATTATATCTTTTTGATTTAGATTTTCATCTGGGTTTTCACCCTCTAAACCTATATGTTTATTTGAAAAATAATCTAGGATACTATCTAAGATATCTTCTTTTTTAGAGTAATGAGTATAAATAGAACTTTTTGTTATTCCTACTTCATCAGCTATTTGTTTAATACTAACATTACCATAGCCTTCTTTTGAAAATAAGTCTATTGCAACATCTAATATCCTTTCTTTTGTTGAATTTTTTTGATTCATAATTCACCTAACGAACGGTCGGTCATTATATAATAATTAGAAACAGTAGTATATAAAAGTAGCTATTTTAAAATAGATATCAAAAATATTTATATAATATACTATTTAATGCATTAAATTGTATTTTCTTGCCTATTTAAAAATTAATAATTAAATATTTATATACTTTAAAAAAAACTATAATAAGAAACTATGAATAATAAAACACCAAAATTAAGTAAAAATTTAGATATTGAAACCTTTAAAAATTATTATTATCTAAAAGAAGAACTTAAAAGCTTTTGTAGAGATGAAGGTTTAAAAACTATTGGA
>JAJDHW010000107.1 GCA_030266405.1 Methanobrevibacter sp. OttesenSCG-928-I08 | reverse complement strand
TTAAACTACTATTTTAAAATATAGAATTTTAGTGAAAATATACTCTCTAATATAGTTCTATTGTAATTTTTTATAAATAGATATTATTTATATGAATAATTCATAAAAAAACAAACAAATTTTCTTGTTTTACACGAAATTATCATAGATGAGCATATAACTTTATGGTTCAATATTTTTTATTAAAAATATTAATCAATTCAGTTTAAACAATATTTAAAATGATAATTATGTTTAATTAATGATTAATTAAAATAAATAAATATAAGGTGAGGTTATGGTAAATAAAAATATGAAAATATATTTATCTATTAGTTTAATCTTCTTTGTATTATTAATGTCTATATCTACAATATCTGCAACCGATTATAATGTATCAGGTAATTATACAAATATATCTGAAGCAATTAACAATGCAGGAAATGGGGATACAATTAATTTAATAGACAATATACAATATGAAGGATCTGGTTTTACTAATGGAATTGTAATAAGTGGTAAAAATAATATCACTATTGATGGTAATGGTTATACAATTAATGGAACATCTCTTACTGGTGATATGACAAGAATATTTCATATAATAAATTCAAATAATATTGTAATAAAAAATATTAATTTAGTAAATGGATATATTGATTTCTCAAGAGGAGATTCAAAAGGTGGAGCTATTTATAATGAGGGAGTTAACACAACTTTAACAGATGTTAACATATCTTATTGTGAAGCTAGTGATGCTGGTGCAATTTATAATACTGGTGTTAATTTTTTAATAAATGGTACTTGTACTATATCTGATAATTATGCTTTTAGTAAGGGTGGTGCAATTTTTAATACTGCTGATAATTTCACTATTGATGGAAATAATTATATTATAAATAATGTTGCAGGTTCAAATGGTGGTGCAATTTATAATGGTGGAGCTATGCATGGTGGGGCTAATTATTTTTTAATTAAAGGTTCTAATCATATAAGTAACAATATTGCGAAAACTGAACATGGTGGTGGAATTTTTAATAGAAATGGTAATAATTTCACTATTTATGGAAGCAATATAATTTTTAATAATTCTGCTGCTATCAATGGTGGTGGAATTTATAATGAAATTTTCCAAAGACAAGCTAGATCTTATGCATTGTTAGCTGAGAATTTCACAATAATTGGAAATAATAAAATAATTAATAACTCTGCTACTAATGGTGGCGGAATTTATAATAATGGGATTAATTCTCCTTTAGGTGCTAGATTCTTCACAATATCTGGTGAAAATATAATTGGTAATAATACTGCTCTTAAAGAGGGTGGTGGAATTTATAATGACCATGGTGACTACTTCAAAATATCTGATAAAAATATAATAAGTAATAATAATGCTACTATTAGTGGTGGTGGAATTTATAATGAAGAAGGGCTTTATTTTACAATATCTGGTAAAAATATAATAAGTAATAATAATGCTACTATTGGTGGTGGAATTTTAAATAGACATGGTAATTATTTCACAATATCTGATGAAAATGAAATAATAAATAACATTGCTTCTTTAGGTGGAGGAATTGTAAACGTAGGTGCTGTAAATTTTACTATTAAAGGATCTAATAAAATAAGTAATAATAAAGCTATATCATCTAGTGGTGGTGTAGATTATGGAGAAGGTGGAGCTATTTATAATATAGATGGTTTAAACTTTACAATAACTGGTAATAACATATTTTCTAATAATATTGCTGTTACTGGTGGAGCTATAGTTAATGTTTATGATTCTTCAATGTTTATTGATGGTAGTTCTTTTATTAATAATGCTGCTACTTATACAAACAATGGTACAGCTATTTTAAATAATGCTAGTTTAACATTAGTAAATTCTATTTTTGAAGGTACTAGTCATTTTATATTCAATGATATTGATGGTTTAATGTATTTAGATAATAATACTATGGTTTCTAGCTTTATTGAAAAAATCTATAATCTTGGTATGATTAACAGTACTGTTTATTTGACTTACATTAATAATGATACATATATTTATTATGCAGGTGATAATATTCCTCTTAATGTTACTATTACTGATGATAATGGTAATGTTATAGTTGGACAAGATGTTAATATTCAAGTTGAAGATTTATTAAATTTAACTGATTTGGATTCATTTTTAAATGGCTACTATAACTATTCTGGATTTATTGGTAGTTCAAATGGTACTTACATTGTTAATGGTACAAATTACAAGGGTGGAAATAATATAACTGTAAAAAATGGTGTTATTACTCTTTTAATCAAAAATCCTGCTTTAAATATAAGTAAAGTTGTTGATAAGGATGTTGCTAATGTTGGAGATTTAATTACTTATACTATTGTAATAAATAATACAGGTAATATTGCTCTTAGTGATATTGTTCTTAGAGAATATTTCCCTAATGGTTTAGAATTTGTCAGATATGAAAATACTACTGGTAAATGGGTTTATAATAATGATAAAATATGGACTTTTGTTGGTAGTTTAAATAATGGTAGTTCTGCTGTTTTAACTTTAGTATTTAAAGTTACAGGTAATGTTACTGGTCTTGTTAATAATACTGTTAATGTTAAAACTAATCAAACTGGTGGAAATAATTCTAATGGTACTAATGCTACTAGTCCAAATACTAATTTAACTAATGATACTACTTCAATTAGTAATTTAGATTTAACTAAAGTTGTTAGTGATCCTAATCCTGTTATTGGTTCAGAAATTGTTTATACAATTACTGTTATTAACCATGGCCCAGATGCAGCAAATAATGCTTATGTATTTGATAAATTACCTGAAGGTGTTACTTATGTTTCATCTTCTGCAAGTAAAGGTTATTATGATGTTAAAACTGGTAAATGGTCTATTGGAACTTTAGCTAATGGAGAAACTGTTAAATTAACTATTACTGTTATAGCTAATAAAGTTGGTAATTTCACTAATTTTGCTACAGTTGATTCAGATAGCCGTAATCCTGGTGAAAATGGTACAAACCCATCTGATAATGTTACTATTGAAATAGTTGATGTTCCAAAACCAGATCCTACTCCAACTCCAACCCCTAAACCTAATGATGTTGTTGAGGATAATAAAAAACAAGTGGATGATAAAAATTACGATAGTAATTTACCTATGGAAAAAAACTGGAAATCCTGTATTAGTTTTATTATTAATA
>JAJDHW010000106.1 GCA_030266405.1 Methanobrevibacter sp. OttesenSCG-928-I08 | reverse complement strand
CAAATTAGATAATAATTTTCTAATTTCATAAGAGGATTTCAATGTTTAACAATGATAAAATTTTAGTGGTTATTCCAGCGCGTGGAGGATCAAAAGGGATTCCTAGAAAGAATTGTAGAATTTTAGGAGAACGTCCTTTAATTTCGTATGCTATTGATATGGCAAATGCATCTAAATATGTTGATGATGTTATTGTATCTACAGAAGATGGAGAAATTAGACAAATTTCTGAAAAGTTTGGAGCTACAGTTGTAGGAAGGCCTCCAGAATTATCTACTGATGAGGTTCCACTTGATCCTGTAATTTTTGATGCTGTTTTACAAAAAGAAAAAATGATTTTTGATGAATATGATATTGTAATTACAGTTCAACCTACATCCCCCCTTTTAAAAACTAAAACTTTAGATCATGCAATTGAAAAGTTTGATTCTTTTGATATTGATACTGTAATTAGTGTAGTTGATGATAGGCACTTAAGATGGGCTTATGATCATGAAAATAAAAAATATTTTCCTTTATATAAACAAAGACTTAATCGCCAATATTTGCCAGAGACATTTAGGGAAACTGGAAGTATTTTAGCTTCAAGAAGAAGATTTATTACAGAAGATTCTAGATTAGGGGATAATATTGATTTAATTAAAATTTCAACTGAAGAAAGTATTGATATTGATAATTATGAAGATTGGTGGATAGCTGAAAATATTATTAATAAAAAAAGAATAGCTATTAAAGTTGATGCATACGATGAGATAGGTACTGGCCATATTTACAGATGTGTTTCAATAGCTTCAAAGTTATATAGCCATGATGTGGTTTTTATTTTAAATGAGAAACATAAATTAGGTATTGATATTATAAAAAAATATAATTATCCATTTGTATTACATGAAGAGGAAGATGAGATTTTTAAAATATTAGATAAGTTTAAACCTGATATTGTTATTAATGATATCTTAGATACTTCTAAAGAATATATATATAAATTAAAAATGAACGATTATTTTGTTATTAACTTTGAAGATTTAGGTGAAGGATCAGAATCTGCGGATTTGGTATTTGATGCATTATATGAACATAAACATGATAAAAATAATGTTTATAGTGGATATAATTATTACATTTTAAAAGAGGAATTTTTCTATCAAAAACCTAAAGTCATAAGAGAAGATGTTAGTAATATTTTATTAACCTTTGGAGGAACAGATCCAAATAATTTCACAGAAAAAGTCATTGATTCTATTTTATATAGTGGATATTCTGGTGAAATAAGTGTTATTTTAGGTATTGGTTATAGGTATAATGAAGAAATTCAGAAAAAATATTATAATGTTTCTAATGTTAAAATATTTGAAAATGTTAAAAGTATAAGTGATTATATGGCATTTGCTGACTTGATTTTCACATCAGCAGGAAGAACAATGTATGAAGTTTGTTCACTAGGTGTTCCATGTATTTGTTTATGTCAAAATGAAAGGGAATTATCTCATACATTTGCAAATCTTAAAAATGGATTTATAAATATGGGTCTTGGAAAAGATATTGAAAAAGAAGAGATTATAGAACAGTTAGATAGCTTAATTGATGATTATGAAATGAGAAAAGCCATGAATCAGAGAATGTTAGCTATTGATTTAAAACATGGTTTTGATAATATTATGACTATGGTTACTAGGTATTATAGGAATGTTAAATTGAAAAAACAATTTAATAATTGAGGAAATATGATGACTATCTTTAAAAAATATCCCTTTTTAATAGCTGAAATTGGAGTTAACTTTTATGATATTGCAAAAAAGGAAAATATCTCTAATATGGATGCTGCTAAATTAATGATAAGTGAAGCTAAAAAAGCAGGTATTAATGCAGTAAAATTCCAATCTTATAAAGCTGAAACTTTAGCTTCTAAAAATTCTCCAGCTTATTGGGATTTAGAAGAAGAACCAACTACTTCTCAATATGAATTGTTTAAAAAATTTGATGGGTTTTCTAAAGAGGATTACAAAGAACTATCTGATTATTGTAATAAATTAGATATAATGTTCATGTCTACTCCATTTGATTTTGAATCTATTGATTATTTAGATGAATTTATGGATATTTATAAAATATCTTCATCTGATTTGACAAATATTCCTTTTATTGAAGCTATTGCAAAAAAAGGAAAACCAATTTTACTTTCAACAGGGGCATCAACAATAAAAGAAATAAAATTAGCTATTGAAACTATTGAAAACACAAACAATGTAGATATTGGGCTTATGCATTGTATTTTATGTTACCCAACAAATGATGAAGATGCAAATTTACTTATGATTAAAGATTTAGCTTTAAATTTCCCAAACTATGAACTTGGTTATTCTGATCATACAAAACCTGATGATAAAAT
The DNA here is from genome assembly GCA_030266405.1 of Methanobrevibacter sp. OttesenSCG-928-I08. GTDB lineage: Archaea > Methanobacteriota > Methanobacteria > Methanobacteriales > Methanobacteriaceae > JAHKLT01. The sequence goes on along the minus strand of JAJDHW010000106.1, from coordinate 820 downwards.
GTTAATTTTAACTACTGCTTACTTATTTGGAGCAAATATTATTGAAAAACATTTTACATTAGATAAATCATTAAAAGGTAATGATCATTATCATGCAATGGATCCAATTGATGTTAATAATTTCAATGATAATATTAAACTTATAAAAACGGTTAAAGGTTTAAAAAATAAACAACCTTTAATTTGTGAGGCAAAATCTCGAAGAGAAGCTAGAAGATCTATTGTAGCTAAAATAGATATACAAAAAGGGGAAACATTATCTATAGATAAATTAACTTATAAACGCCCAGGAACTGGAATTTCTCCAACTGATTTAGATAAAGTAATTAATAAAGTCGCTAAAATTGATATTAAAGAAGATGATTTATTAAGTTATGAAATGTTTGATTAGGTGTATTAATGTCAAAAACAGTTAAAGAAATTTGTGATTTTTTTTTTAATTTAGAAGATAAATACTCTTTAAACTTTAAAGAAATTCAAGGAACTTATTTTTGGCAATTAATAAGAATTTATCTTTATTATGACATATCTAAAAAATTAAATGTTTTTGAAAGTGCACAACAATCTTCTTTAAGTTTATTTGATAAAATAAAATCATTCATACCTTTTATTAAAAATAGCTTTTTAAACAATCCTTTTAAAGGAGATAAAAAAGATATTTTAATTTTTGACCATCCCAGAAAGACTATTTTCAATGATAAATACTATGATATTTATAGCTATTTTTTAGTTGATTATTTTTTAAAAGAAAATATGTCATTTGAAGTAATGGAATCTCCTTATTTAAATGAACACTTCTCAGATAATAAAAATTATATTA
>JAJDHW010000105.1 GCA_030266405.1 Methanobrevibacter sp. OttesenSCG-928-I08 | reverse complement strand
TTTTATTAAATCAATACAATTTTCAAAATATGATAATATTATTTTTAATCTAATTTAATCCCATTAGTAAGAGGTAATTCTCGAAGCCACTTAATATCACTTTTATAGAGCATCCTAATATCTGAAATATCATATCTTATCATAGCAAGTCTCTCAATTCCAAGGCCAAAAGCTAAAACAGGTACATCAATACCTAAAGGAGCAAGTACTTCTGGTCTAAACATTCCAGATCCCCCAAGCTCTATCCAACTTTCTTTTTCTTCTAAATAAACTTCACATTCTGTAGATAAATATGTATATGGGAAATAAGCAGGTCTAAATCTTACTTCAAAACCTAATTTTTTATAAAATTCTTTTAATGTTCCAAGTAGATTTTCATAATTAATTCCTTCAGCTGCAACAATTCCCTCAACTTGATGGAACTCAGGTAAGTGTTTATATGTAATTGTTTCCCGTCTAAATACTCTTCCAACTGAAAACATCTTTAAAGGTGGTTTATTTTCATTTAAAAATTTTGTAGATATTCCTGTTGTATGTGTTCGCAAAACTGATTGGCGAGCAATATCTTCATCCCATTTATAATTCCATCCAGTTGAACCAGTATCAGCTCCATCTTCATGGATTTGAGAAGTTTTTTCAACTAATTCATCATTAGGTAAATCACATTTTAAAGGATTTTTAACATAAAAAGTATCTTGCATTTCACGAGCTGCATGATCTTGTGGTTGGAAAAGTGAATCAAAATTCCAAAATGCTGAATCAAGAATAGTTCCATTAGCTTCTGTAAATCCTAAATTTAAAAATATATCTCTAATTTCATCAATAATTAATCTTAAAGGATGTCCTTTACCTGGAAAAATTTCAGGAGCTTCTGCATTAATATCATATGGCCTATATTCTAAGTTTTTCCAAGTATCTTCTTTTAATTGTTGGTGTGTAAGTTGAGTAGCTTGTTCTTTAATAGTAAAACCATTTTCTAAAATTTCCTTACCTAAATCTAATAATTTAAAGCTATGATTAGTGTTTTTTTGAATATTTAAAATATTTTTCCTTTCATTTAGTTTTTTAAATCCCTCAAGTAAATCTTCATCTAATTCATTTTTATTAACATTGCCTTCATTTAATTTTAGAAGGAGTTTTTCATCATTTCCATTAATATCTTCAGATTCAAGACCAAAGTCTGTTACTTTTAAAATTCCTTTATCAATTTTCGCCCAATTTTTACGAACTAGCCATCCAATAGCTATTTTATTTTCATTTTTATCTAAATCTGCAAGTTTAGCCATTTCACCCATTGGAATTTCTTTTTTAGATATTAATACATTTAAAACTCTTCTCTCAGGAAGTCCAATTTCTGCAAAATTATTGCCATCACTAGATAAAGACAATATTTCCTCAACATCTTTATCCATTTTAATAATATCTTTAGATGCAAGAGATCCTGCTGCACTCATTACAGATTTAATATCTAAATTTGTATTTTGAGCTATTTCATCAGGAGATAAATCTTCATTAGTCTCAAGTGCATTTAATAGCTTTTTTTCATAGATATGTAGTTCATTAATAATTTTTGATACATCTTTATTCATTTAAACACCAAATTAAAAAAGAAAATTAAATAAATATAATACTATAATTTATTTTAGTTAAAATACTATATAATATATAAGGTAAAAAAATTTCTTAGTATACTGCACTACAATAAATTTTCTTTAAACAGGACAATATCACAATGACTAACAATGCAAAAACTAAAGGTGTAGAAACACTACTCGGCGAACCAAAACAAGCTGTTTTTAAATTAGCTATTCCAATGATAATAGCTATGGTCATAAATTCATTATATACATTTATTGATTCTATATGGGTTGCAGGTTTAGGTGATTGTGCCTTAGCATCAGTTGGTTTTGTAAACCCTCTTTATTTAATTATACTTGGTTTTTCAAATGGAATTGGTGCAGGAGCAACATCAGTAATTTCTAGATATATTGGTGCAGAAGATAAAAAAGAAGCAGATAATGCTGCACTCCATGTACTTCTTTTAATTGTTATATTATCAATATTTTTCACAATTACATTATTATATTTTTTAAAACCTGTTTTACTAGCTATGGATGTGGGAAAAGCAATAGATCTTTCTTTAAGTTATGGAAATATTCTTTTTGCAGGTAGTTTTTTTATTGTTTTTACAAGTGGAGCTTATGGATTATTTAGAGCAGAAGGTAATGTTAAAAAAACAACTTATGCAATGTTATTTGGAGCTATTTTAAATATAATATTAGATCCAATATTAATCTATGGACTAAATTTAGGAGTAAAAGGAGCAGCAATAGCCACAATTACATCTTTAGCCTGTGTTTCTTTATTGTTATTCTATTGGTTCAAGTCTGATACATATCTTAGTTTTGATTTTAAAGATTTTAAATATAAAAATAAAATAACAAAACAAATCTTAAGTATTAGTCTGCCAAATGGTTCAGAATTCTTATTTATGGCATTATTATCTGCATCATTAAATATGATTTTAATGAGTGTATCTGGAGTAAATGGAGTTGCTACTTATAATGGAGGATGGAAACTTGTATCTCTTGTATTGGTTCCAACAATAGCTATTGGAAATACTGTTATAGCTATAGCTGGTGCTAATTATGGTGCTAAAAAATATGAAAATTTAGCAATAATTCAAAATTATGCAATAAAATTATCAGGAATCATTTCAATATTTTTAGTTATTTTTGTTTTCATATTTGCTCCCCAAATAAGCTATTTATTTGCATATGGACCTAATTCTGCTGATTTAAGTGCATCTATTACGGAATTTTTAAGAATAACTGTTTTATATTATATTTTTGTTCCTTTTGGTTTTCCTTCAATATCTATTTTTAGAGGAATCGGAAAAGGTTTAAACTCACTTGTTATAGCTTTCTTAAGAGCTCTTGTTTTCCAAATTATGTTTGCATATGTTTTAGCTGTAGTTTTAGGTCTTGGAAAAACTGGTGTTTGGTATGGTATTGTTGCAGGAAGTGCATTAGGAAGCATTATATCATTTATTTGGGCTAAAATGACTATAAAAAGATTAATTAAGTATAAAAAAGTAGCTAAATAAAAAAAGAAAAAAATGAGATTATGATACTATAATCTCATTACTTATTGAGTATTTGTTCCATGTTGCTGTTGCAATGTAGCTATCTGGGTTTAATGTAATATTTAATCTAGCTATTCCATCACTATCAGTT
>JAJDHW010000104.1 GCA_030266405.1 Methanobrevibacter sp. OttesenSCG-928-I08 | reverse complement strand
TAATAAAGATGCTGCTCCTGTTTTATTAGATTCACTTTCTAAAATTGAATATAAGGGATATGATTCTGTTGGAATCGCTACTTTAAATAATAAAATCAATTTGAAAAAAGGGGACGGAAAAACAGATGTTGTTTTTGAAAATGAACTAAAAAATAGTGAAAAAATAGTTATTGATGATTTAAAAGGTAGTTGTGGAATAGCACATATTCGCTGGGCAACTCATGGTCTTCCAAATAAAATTAACACTCATCCTCACACAGATAAAGATCGGAAAATAGCTGTTGTTCAAAATGGTATTATTGAAAATTACTTAGAAATTAAAGAAGAACTTATAAATGAAGGTTATTCTTTTATTTCTGAAACAGATACTGAAATCCTTCCTTATTTAATTAGTAAATATATGAATAAAGGTCTAGATTTAGAATCAGCTTTAAGAGAAACAGTCAATATGATTGAAGGAAATTATTCAATTGTTGTTATTTCTGATGATGAGAAAAAAATTGTTGCTGTTCGAAAAACTGCTTCTTTAATAGCTGGAATTGGTGAAGATGGTTATTTCATATCAAGTGATACTGCAGCTATCTTAGATTATGCACAAGATATAATTTATCCTGAAGATGAAGAAATTCTTATTTTAACTGAAGACGGGATTGTTATTAAAGATAAATATGATAAAATTGTAGATTATAAAACAGAACATATTGATTGGTCTCCAGAATTAGCTCAAAAAGAAGGTTATGATTACTTTATGCTTAAAGAAATCAATGATCAATCACTAGCTATGAAAAATGCATTAGTAAATGAAGATGACATTAAAAAAATTGTTGATGATTTAAATGGAGAAATCAATAGGATTTGTTTTGTAGCATGTGGAACATCATATCATGCATCTCTAACAGCTAAATATTTAATTGAAAACTTATCAGGAATACCAACAGAAGTTATTGTTGCATCAGAATTTAAATATTCCATTAATACATTAGATGATAAATCATTAGTTATTTTCATATCTCAATCAGGAGAAACTGCTGATACTATAAGTGCTATTGATGCTTTAGGAGGTAAATCTAAAACATTATCTATTGTAAATGTTGTAGGCTCATCAATGTCTAGAAAAACTGATTATGTAATTTATGCTCAAGCTGGTCCAGAAATAGCTATTGCTGCTACAAAATCATATATTTGTCAATTAACTGCAGTTTATTTATTTGCAGCTTTATTATCTGGAAATGATAAATTATTAAATAATCTTAAAAAAGTTCCAGATTATATTGATGATGTTTTAACTCAAGCAGAAAATATTAAAGAAGTATCTAAAAAATACAAATATGCAGATGACTTTTTCTTTATTGGAAGAGGTTATTCATATCCAATAGCTTTAGAAGGAGCATTAAAACTTAAAGAAGTAACATATATCCATGCAGAAGGTTATGCAGCAGGAGAACTTAAACATGGTCCCCTTGCTTTAATAGATTATAATGTACCTATTGTTACAATTTTACCTCCTGGAAAAGATCATAATAAAACAATGGCTAATTTAGAAGAAGTTAAATCCCGTGGTGCAGATGTACTAGCTATTGGATCTAAAACTGATTCATCTTTAAAAGTAGCTAATGATGTATTTTATGTAAATCCAGAAGTTGATGAAATACTTGCCCCACTTGTTTATATAATTCCTTTACAATTACTTAGTTATTATATAGCTGTTGAGAAGAATTTAGATCCAGATTCTCCAAGGAATTTAACTAAATCAGTTACTGTAGAATAATTTATTTTAAGTTTCCCTAAATTTAAAATAATTTTTTTTATTTTTTAATAAAAGTTACAGTTGTAAGTGATTTTTTCATGAAATTTTAAAATAAGTTTTAATACTTTTTTCAAGAATTTCTGAAGTCTTTTTATAATCATCATAGCTTCCACCAAATGGGTCTCTAATACCTTCAGGTTTTATTAAAAAATACTTATCTTCAAATTTTGGGTATTGTGTCTTTAAAAAGTTTAAATGCACATCTTCCATACATATAACTTCATCAACACCTTCTAATATTTCTTCATTTACTTGTGTTGATTTGTGTTTTGTAATATCAATATCTTTTTCTCTCATAACTTTAACAGTATGGTTATTTGATGAAGAACCTGGATTTGCATATATTCCAGCAGATTTCACATTAAAATTATTTTTATCTAAATCTTTTAAAATAGCTTCTGCCATTGCACTTCTACAGGTATTTGCTGTACAAATAAATAAAATTTTTCTCATAAAAATCATTTTTATTTTAAACTATTTCCAAATTCAAATAATTCATTACTTTTTTCTTTTAAAATGTTATTTGATGGAAGAGTATCTTCTGATCTTTTAAGAAGTAATCCACTTATTTCTACAACTCCTCCTCTAAGATATGCTCCAGGTACAATTTTTAAAATTGTTTTATTATTTAAATCTTCAAAGTATAGGGAATAAGCAAATCCTTTTCTCCAAGAATTAGATTTATTAGAATTATATCTATTTTTAACAATTTCTATTAACTCATTAATAGCTGGTTCTTTTAAATTAAATTTTTTTAAATTAGAAACAATCTCTTCATCACTTAATAATGTAGGGATTTCTTGTAAGGTTTTATAATCTTTTGAAGAAATCATACCATATGATGTTTTATTTAAAATTTCATCTAATTTCTTAGATAATGAATTATCAAAAAATGAATCATTTAACTTAAAAAAATAAGTATTTAAATAGCTAGCTATTGGTTTTAAAAACTTAGAGAAAAACTCATCAATTTTCAATAAATCTTTTAAAGATACATCAAATTCAATTATTAATCCTCCATCTTTAATAGAAGATTGACTCCTTGTTATAATTGCTGATTCAGTATTTTGAATAATTTTATTAATTTCATATTGCCATGATTTACTTATATCTTTATAATAATTGTTATTGTTTAATTTTTTAAAATAAAAATCAATGTCTTCTTCATTAATATATTCATTAAACTCATTTGATTGTGTATAAAACATTCCATGCCATTTTGTTGGAATACTTTGAAAACCACCTTCTTCTTCTAAATCTCCCCATGATCTAGGTGACCAATTATATCCAAAAAATATTTTCTGATTCTTTTTTTGTTCCATATATGAAATAATCTGAAGGAATAAATCCATTAATTGATTACCTTCATTGTCTTCAACATATTCTAAGCTTGGCAAGTATCTATTATTATCAGTTTCCATAACCATTACATGAAAATCAGAGCTATATGGGCTAATAACAGATATAACAGACCATTTATAACCATTTATCTTTTTTGTAAAAATTGTACTTAATTCTAATTCTTTAAGTA
>JAJDHW010000103.1 GCA_030266405.1 Methanobrevibacter sp. OttesenSCG-928-I08 | reverse complement strand
TTCATTATTAAAAACACCAAATACAATTAATGGAATTGTAAATGAAATTCAATTAACATACAGTTCGGTATCAAGCAATATTAATAAATTAGAAAAAAAAGGATATATTTACAAAAGAAAAGGGAAATTTTACATTAGTAATGTCTGTAATGTATTTTTAAATAACATATTAGACTTTAATAAATCAATTAATTTAATTAAAAATTTTGAAAATTTTTGGAGTAATCATATAATCACTGCAATAAATTTGAGCTCTTTAATAAATATAACTTGTTTAAATGACTCTAAATTAATAGAATCAACACCAACAGACATATACAAGCCCCATAATTACATGAAAAACTTAATAATAAATTCCAAAAAAATAAAAGCTATTTTCCCATACTTACATCCTGATTACCCTAAGATATTGGAGGAATTAATGGAAAATGAAGCTAAAATTGAGTTAATAATTCCAAAAAATATTGAAAATCAATTAATAGAAAATATAGATAAAAAAATTATTAAAAAGAGTTTAAACAATGAAAATTTAATAATAAAAACAATTAATGGAAGCATAGATCTATTTTTGACTGTAAACTCAGAAAATATGAATTTAGGATTATTTAAAATAGACGGAAGCTATGATCAAAATAGATTATTATCCTCCAATAACTTTAAAGCAGTAGAATGGGGCTTAAAACTCTTTGAGAATTTTGATAAAAAATATACTGGAGGAAAATAATATGAAAGAATACTATAAAAAAGAATATCAAGAGATTAAATATATTTTAACATCTTCTATGAGAACAAAATTAATAATAAGTATTTTTGAAGGATCAAAAAACTTAGAAAATCTAAGACAAGAATTAAAAAAACCATCTGCTACAATATTACATGGTTTAAAAGAGCTTGAAAATTTAAATTTTGTTAAAAAAAAGAATAAATTCTATTCATTATCATCAAATGGTTACCTTTTAGCCGTGAATATGATAAAACTAATTGAAAATTGGTATTCCATCGATAAAAATATGATTTTTTGGAAAAATCATTATATAGGTTGTATTCCTGAGGAGTCTTTAAAAAACTTATATCAATTAAAAGATGCTAAATGCATAATCTCAGAAAATAATGATCTTTCAAAACCGTTTAAAGAATATGTGAATTTAATAAGAAATAGTGAAAATTTAAAACTAATTTTACCAATATTTTCAGAAATACATTTAGAAAATATATTTAATCTATTAAAAAATAAAAATTTAGAGAAAATTGAAATTATTACTAATAGTGAAATTTTAGAATCTCTAGAATCAAGCAAATTTAAGAAATATTTAAAAAATAATGAAAAAGTGGAATTTATAATAATAGATAAAAATTTAAAAATATTTTTAACTTGTTCTAATAAGTTTGTTTCATTATCCTTATTTTTAAGTGATGGTTATTATGATGATTCTCAAATATTAATTGATGAAAGTGAAATTGGAATAGAGTGGGGTCTTGAAATTTTTAATAAATATAAATATGAAAAATAAATTTTAACAAAAATACTCTATTCAAACAACTAAAATAAATATTACTAATATACAAATACATTAATGAGATTATGAATAAAGTTTTGTATTCCTTAATATCGAAAAAAAGAGGAGGACCTACAAGAGCTAAAATAATTAATGAGCTTTATATAAGTCCACAAAATACAAATCAATTAGCTAAGAAGTTGAAAATACAGTACCGTACTGTTAATCACCATATGGCAATTTTATTAAATGAAAATATTGTTGAAAAAGAAAATAAGAAATATGGTGGATTATACTTCCTAACAGATGATATGTATGATAATAAGGAAAAATTTAGGAAGTTTGAAAAACAAATGGCAAAAAATCATCAAAAATAATTATATTTATCAAATTTTTTGAAAAATATATTATAATGTAATACTTAGAGATTATGCCATATTACATGAGAAAAATTATTTTTTTTATTAATAAATTATATAAGAAAAAATTAACATACTATTTTTTAACTTAATGATATTAATTTATAAAAAAAACTTGATGAAACTATGAAAAGTAAAAGCATGGAACTTCACAAAAAATTATCTCCAAAAGAAGTGAATTGTGGAGTTATAACCTTAAGTGATAGTAAATATAATGATTCCAGTAATGATACCTCTGGAAATTATATAAGTAGTAAACTAAAAGAAAAATACAATGTTATTTCTAAAGAGATTATTCCTGATGAAAAAGATATTTTACTTGAAACCATTGAAAAAATGATAGAAAATAAAGTAGATGTGATATTTACAAGTGGCGGAACAGGAATAGAAAGTAGAGACATAACTATAGAAACTATAGAATCTATTTTAGAGAAAAAATTAGAGGGTTTTGGAGAAATATTTAGATTAAAATCATATGAAGAGCTAGGTGCTGGAGCATTACTTTCAAGAGCAACAGCTGGAATTTATAAATCATCAATTATAATTTCAATGCCAGGATCACCTAATGCTGTTAAAACTGGCTTAAAAATAGTTATAGATGAATTAAATCATCTAGTAAACCATGTTAAGAGATAATTTAAAAAAATTCCTCAACAGAAATTAAAGGTTCAAATAAAATATTTTCTTTTTCAAATGAATCTTTAGCACCTTCCTGTCTATCAACTACAACAAAAGCTTTTTTAACAAGCCCTCCATTTTCTTCAATAGCTTTAATGGCTTTTAAAAGAGATCCACCAGTAGTTGTAACATCCTCAACAACAATAACATTATCTCCAGGATTAAGTTCTCCTTCAATTAATTTTGAAGTTCCATAACCTTTTTTTTCTTTTCTAATCATAAGTAATGGAATTTTAGATTCCAATGATATTGCAGTAGCTATTGGAACAGCCCCCAGAGCAGGACCTGCAACTTTAGTAATATCATCATCAATTTTTTCTGTAATTAATTTAGCTATTGTATCTAATATTTCAGGATTAGTAATAGCTTTTTTCATGTCAATGTAATAATTACTTTTTTTACCTGATGATAAAACAAAATCTCCTTGTTTAAATACATTATTTTCTTTTAAAATCTCTATTAAATAATCTTTTGAAGACATAAGGTAACCATGAAATAATTAAAGATCAAATTCTCCTTTAAGAAGGATTTTATCCCCAATATTTTTAATCATATCTACAGGGATTAAGTTTTCGCCTTTAGATGCCTTGATTGATTCAGAAATTGTTCCTTTTTTAACAATAAGCTCTTCTATTTCAAAAGTTTCTTTATTGAAACTTACATCAGTTACTTTTCCAATAATAATAGCTTCAGAATTAATAACTTCTTTTTTAATTAAATCTTCTAAAAATCTCATATTATCAACCTAAATATAGT
>JAJDHW010000102.1 GCA_030266405.1 Methanobrevibacter sp. OttesenSCG-928-I08 | reverse complement strand
AATCCTACATTTTTAAATAATTTAAATATAGTTTTAAACTTTATTTTCTCTTTTTTGTTTATGAAATTAATGAACCCAATAATATTACTATTTTCATCAAAAATAATTTTTAAATTTGAAACATCTGAAAATGATGGTTCATCAGAGGATAAATCTTTTTTAATAGTTTGAATAGCTTTATTTTTATTTTTAAAAACTAAATGATATGTTCTAAAATCAACATCATATTTTAAAGTAGCTATTTTATCTAAATCAAAATTAATATCAAAATCTTTAAAAATCATTTTATAAAAATCCTAAATATTGTTAATTATAGATAATGCAAAAACTGCTGCACCAAATCCATTATCAATATTTACAACAGCTATACCTGGAGCACATGATTGAAGCATTGCATAAAGAGCAGTTTTTCCACCTTCACCGACTCCATAGCCTACAGATGTTGGAACTGCAACTACAGGAACATCAACAAGTCCTGCTACAACAGAAGGTAATGCTCCTTCCATCCCTGCACAAACAATGATGACTTTAACATCTTCTTCAAGCATTTTAGAAAGTTTAGGAAATAATCTATGAATTCCTGCTACACCTACATCATAGGAGTATATAGTTTCACATCCTCCGCCCTCTACAATAACTCGTACTTCCTCAGCAACAGGAATATCAGAAGTTCCTGCCGTTAAAATACCCACTTTTCCTTTTTTCTTTCTTGAGTTATTTGATTTTATTACAAGGATATTAGCTTTTTTATTATATTCAAAGTCAATGTTTCTTTCTTTTAAATTATTTTCAAGAGATTTGAATTTTGAATCATCTAAACGAGTGAAAATAAGATCTTTAGAATTCTCATCTAAATTTTCGATAAATGCATTTATAATTAAAACTAAGTCTTCATGAGATTTGCCTTGAGAAAAAATTGCTTCAGGAAAACCAGTTCTATTTTGTCTAGATAAATCTAATTTAACACTATCTTCTAATTCTAAAAGATTATTAGCTTTTAACAGATTTTCACACTGGTTTATGTCAATTTTGCCATTTAAAAGTTTTTCAAGAATTTCTCTCATTATATCACAAATTTTAATTATTAACTAATAATATATATCTTAATATACTTATTATATATATTATTTTAAAATTGATATTTTTCTAAAATTAGTGAGTTAATGAAATCTAAAAGAATTTTAACACAAGGAATAGTTCAAGGCGTGGGATTTAGGCCATTTATATATAGATTAGCCTATAATTTAAAATTGAAAGGTTATGTTAGAAATTTAGGAAATGTTGTGGAAATTATTTTACAAGGAAATGATGAGAAAATTCTTGAATTTTTAAGTGAATTAAAAAATAATATTCCTCCAATAGCTAGAATCGATACTATTGAATCATATGACGAAGAATATGAAACATTTAATGATTTTAAAATTCTTAAAAGTGAAAATAATTATTCTGGAACATCAACAATACCTGCAGATATAGCTATTTGTGATAAATGTTTAGAAGAAATAAGAAATCCTAAGAATCGGAGATATAAATATCCTTTTAATGCATGTACTGATTGTGGAGCTAGATTTACTGTAATAGAGTCTGTCCCATATGATAGAGATTATACATCAATGATTGATTTTCCATTATGTAATGAATGTTTAGAAGAATATGAAAATCCATTAGATAGGAGATATCACGGAGAAGCTATTTGTTGTAAAGAATGTGGGCCTTCAATGGAACTATATGATAATAATAAAAAAAAGATAAATGTTAAAAATCCTATAAAAAAAGCCAGTGAACTTTTAAAAAGTGGCAAAATAATAGCTATTAAAGGAATTGGTGGAACTCATCTTGTTGTTGATGCCAAAAATGAAAAAGCTATTAAAACACTTAGAAAAAGACTTAATAGGCCCAACCAACCTTTTGCTGTAATTAGTAAAGATATTGATGAAATAAAAAAATTCAGTAATCTTTCAAAAAAAGAAATAGAGACATTAACATCTAATAAAAGACCTATTGTTGTTGTAGATAAAAATGAAAAATATGATTTTCCAGAAATTTTAGCTCCTAAATTGCATAATATTGGAGTAATGTTACCATATTCTGGAATGCATTATTTATTATTTGATGAAAGTGATGATGTTAATACATTTGTTATGACTTCAGCTAATATTCCTGGAGAACCTATGATGATAACAAATGAAGAAATTATGAATTTAAATAATATAGTTGACTACTTTTTAGTTCACAACAGGCAAATCGTGAATCGATGCGATGATTCTGTAATAAGATTTAGAAATAATGAACTTGCATTTATTAGAAGATCTAGAGGATATACTCCTGAACCTTATAAAATTAGTGACACTTATAAAAATGAATTAAATAATTCAAATATTCTTGCATTAGGTCCAGAATTAGATGTAACTTTTGCAATTAGAAAAGAACAATTAATTTATCCTTCACAACACATTGGAAACACAAATAAATTTAAAACATTAGAATTTTTAAAAGATGCTATTAAACATATGATGAGAATTACAAAAACTGATAATTTTGATATAATAGCTCATGATATGCACCCTCAATTTTTTACAACAAAACTAGCTAAAGAATTATCTGCAGATTTTAATGCAACCTTAATTCCTATTCAACATCACCATGCACATAGCGCTGCACTTGCAAATGATAATGATATTGAAAATTTGATTGCAATTTGTGCTGATGGTGTGGGTTATGGTGCAGATGGTACAAGCTGGGGAGGAGAAGTTTTATATACTGATGTTAAAAGTTTTAAAAGAATGGGATCTCTTGCACCACAAAAAATGCCTGGAGGAGACACATCAACAAAATATCCTGCAAGAATGCTTGAATCTATTTTGTATAATAAATATACTGAAGAAAAATTATATGAATTAATGATTAAAAATTATGAAAATTCTTTTAAATATGGAAAAATAGAAATTAAAAATGTTTTAACTCAACTTGACTCAAATATAAATGTATCAATAACAACAAGTACAGGAAGAATTCTTGATTCAATTGCAGTTGCATTAGGAATTTGTGATAAAAGAACATATGAAGGAGAATGCTCTATGAAGTTAGAATCTCTAGCAAATAAAGGTGAAGGATTATTAGATATCCCATACAATATTTTAAAAGATAATAAAAGATTAATTTTAGATACTTCAGATATTTTATACCAAGTAATGAATTTATTAAATAAAAATGAAAGTAAAAAAGAAATAGCTTATGCAAGTCAAAAAGCTATAAGTGAAGGTTTAAGTGAAGTAGCAATTAAATGTGCAGATAAAACTCATGCAAATAATATTGGGATAACTGGAGGAGTTTTTTATAATGAAGCTATTACTAAAATAT
>JAJDHW010000101.1 GCA_030266405.1 Methanobrevibacter sp. OttesenSCG-928-I08 | reverse complement strand
ATTAATCCTAAGCAAACTGAATAAAAAAAAATATCAACAAATAAAAAAAATTAGTTATAATTAATTGTTTTTAAAAAATTCAAACGAAGTGCAATTTCAAATTAAAAAATAGGATTTCTACAAGGCAATTATTTTAAAAAAAAAAAGAAAAGCCATGGATTAAACCATGACAAAACAAATTTAGAAATTTATTTGAGCATACTTTCCATGAAGTGTGTAACCATAGTTGTCCCAATTAACAACACTACCAAGTGAATTTCTAGAACTAGTAGTATCAGCAACTACCCAAGTATCTCCTATTAAAACTTGTGTCCAAACATGTCCAATAGTGAAACCACCAGTAGTGAAGTAACAAATTCCATGAACATATCTTGTTGGGAGATCTGCTGCCCTATAAAGAGCTGTTAATAAATGAGATTGATCAACACAATTACCTCCACCAACATTTAAAGTTCCAACAGCACCATATCTAGTATCAGAATATGACCAATATGGAATATTATCCCTTACATAATTAAATATAGCAGTTGCCTTAGCTAAATCATCAGTCAATCCTTCAGTTAGTGAAGCTGCTAAAGCTTGAATAACTGGATCATTAACTTGACAATTTTTTGTAGCTTCTAAATATTTAGCTAAATCTTCACCATTATAAGGATCATTTAATACACTACCAGGTACTGAAACTTCTACAGATTTAATAGCAGTATATGCTGGTAAAACACCATTATTACCATAATATGCAACAGCTCTTGCATATGCATAAATTAAAGATTCAAAACCAATATTACCTAAACTAGAACTTGCGTAATTTGGAGCAACACCATTAGGCATTTGACCAATAAATGTTTGAGCAATAGATAGATATTCCTCTTTATACAAGTTTCCTAAATTAGCACCTTTTAAAGGATTAGTAGGATTATCTACATTAACTATAGCCATATTACTTGTATCCTCATTATTAATTTGTATAATAGCTACAAATAATAAGTATAATAATTGAGACATAGAATATTCATGCCCACCAATATTAACAGAATCTGGTAATTTATAATTGTTTGCAATGTAATTTTTCACATATTCTGCTTCAGATATAACATCATTTAATTTAATTAAATCATCAATAACAATAGTATATTGTCCACTATTTTTAGGATAAGAACCACCTTCATAAGAATAAACTACTAAATAGCTTCCAGAACTTAAATTAATTTGTATACCTGCAATACCTTCATTATTAGTTGTATGGATATAATCTGCTCCATTAATATTAAATTTAATAGATTCACCACTTAAAGGATTTCCTAATGCATCAGTCAATATAACATAGAAATAGTCACCTTGAATATTTGGTGAGGAATATGTATTTAAAAAAGTTCCATTAACTAAAATATCACTTTGTCCTTGAGCTTCATAAATGATCTCATTAGCAATCTTATAGGTTATTTCATAAAATCCTACACCTAAATTGATTTTAATACTTGCAATACCAGACGCATTAGTAACTCTAGTATATTCTTTTCCATTAACTGTGAAAATAATTTCCTGGTTAGCTACAGGACTTCCTTTTTGTGTTAGTTTAACATAAACAGATGAATCGTCACCTGGCCACATAACTAAATCATTACCAGTTAACTCTAATTTTATTTTAGAAACAGTAATAATATTAGACCCTTTATTATAATCAGTTTTACCTTCGGTAGAATAAGAATAAGTTATTGTATAAGTACCTGGATACAAATTAATGGTTATTGTAGCAATACCATTCTCATCAGTGAGTTTATTATAAGTTTGACCATTTAAAATAAATGAAACATTTTTATTAGCTAAAAGAGATCCATTTACATCACTTAATATAACATTAAAAGAAGATCCATCATTATAAGTCATGTTGAGATCATTAGCTTCAATTGATGTTGTAGAATTAATAATATCAATATTGCTTTTTCCTTCAACAGAAGAATAACCTGAATTTCCAGAATATCCATAAGTAATTTCGTATTTTCCTATATCTAATCCTAAAATAAATGATGCAACACCATTATTGTTAGTAGTCGCATAATAAACATTATTGTTTAATTTAATATAAACTTGAGTATTTTCCAATGGTTTACCATTTTTATCAACTAAATTTAAAGTAAAGTTTTGATTAGATGAATATAAAAAAGTTGTTTGGTTTAAATTTATTAATGTATCCATTTTTAAAACTTTAATAATATTAGAAATCATAAGACCTGTATCAGGATGAATAGCAGTAATAATATAATCATCAGGATAAAGATTAATAGTTAACTTAGCAATACCTTGACTATCAGTATCCTTCGGATAAAAAACACCATTAACATTAAAATTAACAGTAGAACCAACTAAAGGATTACCTTGACCATCAACAACAGTAACATAATAATAAGAACCATTCCTATAATACAAAGAAAGATCATTACCTTCTAAAGTAGATTTAACTTTAATATTGTTGCTTACTTTTGAAGATGAGTATTTATTAGTACCATTAAATAATGTAGTTATAACATAATCTCCAGGTAATAAATTAATCTCAAAGGTAGCAACTCCTTTATTATCAGTTATTCTAGAATATGTTCTATCAGCTATAGTAAACCATATTACCATACCTTCTAAAGGATTTCCCTGAGTATCAGTGAGAATTACAGTATAATGAGTAGCATTTTTGTAATATTTTACAAGATCATTGGATATTATATTGGTCTCTATAGTGTTTAAGTTATTTACTCCAATATCATTAATAATAATTTGATTTTCTGATGAAACCTTTTTAGAACTAATATCTAATGAATTATCAGCATTATTATTAATATTATGATTATTTTCAACAACATTTGTTGAAGAAGAATTTGTATCTGAAAATTTCGCGTCAATTTGAGAATCAACTAAATTTGTTTCGGAGATAGAATCCATGTTAGAAACATTGAAATTTCCTGAATATGAAACTTTAACATCTCCTTGATTTAAATTTTCGCTTTCTAAATTTTCAACATTATTTGAATCATTAGCAAAAGTTGCGCCCATTGATAAAAAGACAATTAACAATATGCCTATCAATAATGATTTTTTTACAATCGAAATTTTTCCACCCCTCTTCTCATTACAATATTTTAAAAAATCATATTTTATAATGAGTACAAATATTTTCAATTTAATCTTATATAAATGTTATTCTATGTTCAATGATGATAAAAAGGAAAATAATCAGTTAAATTTAGTAAAATAAATCTATTGCTAATAGAAATAAAAATTAAAACAACAAATATTCCTAAAAAATTCATGAAAATAGATTAATGCTTAAATTGAGTATAAATATTTATGAAATTTATTAAATCTAATCAG
>JAJDHW010000100.1 GCA_030266405.1 Methanobrevibacter sp. OttesenSCG-928-I08 | reverse complement strand
AGTTTCTAATAATCTTGGATTTTTATCCATCATTTTTTTAGAACATCTAACAATCATTTCATTTAATGTTATATCGGGTTCTATAAATTCCCCATCTTTAAAACATTCATTGCAATAGTCCTCATTTAGACTACCATCTTTATTAGTCCCATAATCTTCTTTAATCATGGGTCGTCCACAAGAGTTACAAAATCCCATAATTATCACTCTTTAAAAAATAAATTAGAGAGAAAGTATTTAAATACTTTCATCATCATCTAAAACAAGTCTCATACTATCTGGATCTTGAGGGAAATGAGCTAAGAAATCTTCTGTAGATCTCCTTACATCACGAGATCCTATAATATAACGTCCAGCAATTATAATATCTGCGCCTTTAGTAATAGCTTCATCAACCTTATCAGGAGTGATTCCGCCAGCTACAGCTACTAAACCGCCATCAATTACTTTTTTAATCTCTTTAATATTGCCCCACTCAGTCATTTCACCAGTGTCTTCGCCTTTTTCAGATTTATATGTTTCTAAATCAACATTTCTATGTAACAAAACAATGTCTGGTTTTAAATCATCTTTAAGCTGATTTAATTTTTCAACAAAATTTTCTACATTCATCATGTCAAGTATAGAATAAATACCTTGCTTTTGGGTTTCGTGTATAGCTTTTTCAATTGACTCAATAGTTCCTAAACCAGAAATAGCCACTGCATCAGCAGTTTCATCTGCAGCCATTTTTATTTCTACTCTTCCAACATCTAATGTTTTCAAATCAGCAATAATAAATGCATCAGGACGTAATTTTCTGATTTTTCCAACAACACCTACGCCGAACTTTTTAACAAGAGGAGTTCCAGCTTCAAGAAGTACTCTTTCTTTATCAGGTATTGCAGAAATAATTTTCTCCATTGATTCTAAATTATCTAAATCAAGTGCAACTTGTAAATATGGAGGTGACCAAAGTTTTTGAACTTTGAATCCCATTATTGGATGGGTTCCTCTATCTTTTTCAGCTAAAACTTTATCAATACTTGGATAGTCTTCCATAGCTCTTCTAATAGCTAATTTTGTAGCACCATAATTGTATTGATATATTTTTCTATAATCTTCAGCTGCTGGATCAATAAATATACTTGCAACAATAACTAAATCTTCTACTTTATCTTTAGGAATATATCCTTCTTCAACAGCATCTGCAACTGCTCTACCTACAGCAGTTTGAGCAGGGCCAAATATTTTTCCTGCATCTTCCATATTACCTACAGTAACTTTAGGCACAATAAGTGTTGCAGGTTTTGTAAGTAAATTAGGTCTAATAACAGTTGTTAAAGGTGTGTGACCCATAGATAAGTTAGCTAATCCTGATGCAAAAGCATTACCTACAGCTCCATCTTTATCACCAATCATTAAATCAACATGAGCGAGTTCGCTTCCATCTCCAATAAGAGCTTCACCAATTTTATACATTAAATTCCTCCATAGTAAAAATAATTATAATATAATATTATGATTTTTGTAATATATATATATTTTAAAAAACGCTTTATTTAAGTTTATTCGGAAAATAAAAGGTTTTAAAATCTTTTATAAAAAAAATAATAAATAATTAAAGTTAAAAATTATTAACTTAAATTATTGGAAATTAATCCTTTTTGAAATATCTTGAGGTAAAGTTAATTTTCTATAAGGCATCCCTTTATTTTTAGAAGAGACTTCATTAATTAACTCATTTTCAGTCATTTCAACTTTTTCTCCAGTTTCACGACGAGTTACAGTGAATTTATTAGATTCCATTTCTTTATCTCCAACAACAAATATATATGGAATCCATTCAGTAGATGCATTTCTAATTTTTTTACCAATACTTTCATCTCTATCATCAACATCCACACGAATATTATTTGAAGAAATTCTATTAGCTAATTTTTTTGCATAATCAACATGATTTTCTCCAACAGTCAATATTCTAACTTGTATTGGACTAAGCCATGTTGGTAACATTGGAGGTTTTTCATTAATTTCGATAGCAGTCTTTTCAAGTAAACTACAAATTACTCTTTCAACACTTCCAGTTGGACTACAATGTAAAATTACAGGATGATGTTCTTTACCATCTTCACCTAAGTAGTTAATATTAAATCTTTTTCCACTTTCAACATCTATTTGAACAGTAGGATTTTCTATTGGCCTACCTAAAAAGTCAATAGCTGCAAAATCTATTTTACATGTCCAATAATGTTTTCTCTCAGGTAAAATCTCAAAAAGTAAAGGTTTATTAATTCTTTTAGCTACTTTCATCATCCAATCTTTATTTTCATCATAAAAATCTTGAGTAGCTCGGAAAATTATTTCATAATTTACATTTAAATCAATACCAGTTTGAATACACATATCTACTTGATTTTCAAACTCTTCTAATGATTGATTCATATCTGCACAGAAACTATGCATATCCGGCATGGTAAATCCTCTTAACCTTTTAAGACCAACTACTTCTCCTCTTTTTTCAAATCTAAAACTATAAGTAGATAATTCATAAAGTTTTGCTGGTAAATTTCTCCAGGTTAAAAATGATTCTTCCATTACTCTAAATGCACCAAAACAACATGCAAATCTAAGCATTAAATTCTTTTTAGTATCAGTTTTATATTGTCTCTCACCAAATTTAGCAGCATGTTCTCTAATTGCATCATTGTCTAAATCATAGAATATTGGAGTTTCAATAGGCATAGCTCCTTCTTTAGTAGTTAAATCATAAACATAATCTGAAAGAAGATCACGAACAATACGTCCTTTAGGATACCATTTTAAATTACCAATATCAGATGCAGCTTCATAATCACAAATTTCTTTTTCTCTCATTAATTTAACATGTGGAGGATCTCCTCCTTCAGAAGATTCATCATATACTTCATGTTCAACTAATTTTCCAAGATCGCTTTTATTATAATTAAATTCATTAGTATCAATAAGTTTAGAATCATCTAAAATATACCATTTAGAAGGGATACTTTCTTCTTTTTCATCTTCCTCAGAGTCTGCGATTATAGTTCTTGAAAGTTCAGATAAAGGATGTCCTTTACAGGAAATTTCAAATGATTTATACCAACCAAATGGTACTCTATAAACATTATAACCTTCACTTTTAATTGCATCTTCAGCGTCTTTTAATATTTGAATAGCTACTTTTGGAGAACTTAAAGATGAAGATAAATGAGCATAAGGATATAAAATAATATTTTCTGCTTTTACATTTTCATTAGTCTTTTTAATTTCTTTAACTAAATTATTTACAATAGCTTTTGGATTTTTTTCATCTTCTTTTTCAACTGCTGTAAAGACAACTAAAGATTCTTCAAAAGATCCGTCCTTTTTAGCTTCTTCAATATCTTCAGCAAT
>JAJDHW010000010.1 GCA_030266405.1 Methanobrevibacter sp. OttesenSCG-928-I08 | reverse complement strand
CTGGAATTTCATAATTATCATTAGTATCATTATTGTTTTCAATGATTTGAGTAGGTTCTGTAATGTTTAATTCTTCTTTTAATTCTTCCTCAGAATCTTCTAAAAATATTAAAGCGGTTTTAATAATTTTTAACCAATCAATAGCTATATTTTTAGAATTAGCTCCAATAAAACCTTGACCTACAATAATATCTTCTGGTTTAAATTTATTTGTAGCTATTGTAATTTTCTCTTCATTAATTAATTGTTCATTAAAAGTTTCCATCCAAAGTTCAGTGATATTAAAAAATTCTAACATGTTTTTAGTATGAATATCATTAAATTTTGTTTTAAAATTTGAAAATTCAGATTTAATATCATCTAAATTTGATTGAAGTCTAGTTATTTCTTCTTTTAAATATATATTATCCTTTGAAAGTTTATGGTTTTCTTGAAGAGTCTCATCATTTGATGTTAAAAGAGCATTATATTTATCTGTTACATCTTGAAGTTTGTCTTTAATTGAGTGAGTTTCTATTATATTTAATGAATAAGAAAGTCCAGCTTTTATAATACAATTTTTTATCTCTTCTTCAATTAAAGAAGAATTATCAAATTCAATATTTGAAAAATTAAAAAGTTCAATATGATTAAAATCATTTTTTAATTCATTAAAAAGTAAATGATAATTATTATCCTGATCATATGCTCCAATTAAAATAATATCTGCACCTTTTGTAGTGTTTTTAACAATTTCACTTTCAAAAGTTGGAATAATAGATGAGATAATGATATTATAATTTTCTTCAAAATCAATATTATTAATAGATTTAGCTATTGGTTCTGCAAACTCTAAGCTTGAGACAACAATACGAACATCAATTTTATGTTTTTCATTATTCATAGCTAATCACTATTAATTTTTTTATGCCAATTCCATGCAGATTCAATAATATCATTTAAATCATATTTAGGTTCCCATCCAAGAGTTTTATTGATTTTATTAAAATCAGCTATTAAAACAGCTGGATCTCCTTCACGTCTTGGAGCATTTTTAACTGGAATTTCCATTTTTGTTATATCTCTACATTGATCTATGACATTTTTTACAGAAAAACCTTGACCATTTCCAAGATTAAATATATTAGACTCATTATTATTAATTAAATATTCATAAGACTTTATATGAGCATCAGCTAAATCATTTACATGAATATAATCCCTAATACAAGTCCCATCTTCTGTATCATAATCAATTCCAAAAATAGAAATATTTTCCCTTTTACCAATAGCTGCATCTAAAATTAAAGGAATTAAATGTGTTTCAGGATTATGTGATTCCCCAATTTCTAAATCAAAATCAGCCCCGGCAGCATTAAAATATCTTAAAGATACATAATTAAAATCACCTTTATTTTTTTCCCTTTCTAAAGCTTTTTCAACTAATAATTTAGATTGGCCATAAGGATTAATAGGTTTTAAAGGATGATTTTCAGTTATTGGAGTAAATTCAGGATTTCCATAAACTGCTGCAGTTGATGATAAAATAAAATTAGAAACATTAAACTCTCTCATAACTTTTAAGAGAGTTAATGTATTTTTATAATTATTTTTTAAATACATTGCTGGATGATCAACAGATTCAGCTACTGATGAGAAGGCAGCAAAATGAAGAACTCCTTCAATATCATATGAAGAAAAGAGCTTTTTTAACTCATCATAGTTTCCAAAATCAGAATTAACAAATTCCCCCCATTTAACAAAGTCTTCATGCCCTTTAGATAAATTATCTAAAACAATTGTTTCATATCCTGCCTTATTAAGTGCTTTATTAGTATGAGAACCAATATAGCCTGCACCACCAGTAACTAAAATCAATAAATCACCTTAAATAAGTTTACCAAGTTTAAGTAATGCTTTTGGTGATACTTTAACAAGGTTTTTAACAATTTCAGTAGTAGAAATCTTTTCAAAGTCAATATTTTGGAAAGCTTCAGCAACAGAATCTAATTCTTCATCAGATAAAGATAATGCATATTCTTTGACTTTTAAATATTTGTCAATTTCTGCACCAATTTCTTCATGAATTTTAATTTGATATTCTTCAAGATATTTTTCAGACCAGTCATTATCAATAATAGCTTTAGCAGCAACATCTCCTGCAACCTTACCACCATTCATACCACTGATTATTCCCCCACCAGTTAAAGGATTTACCTGACCTGCTGCATCTCCACAAACAACAATATTA
Organism: Methanobrevibacter sp. OttesenSCG-928-I08; assembly: GCA_030266405.1. Lineage (GTDB taxonomy): Archaea > Methanobacteriota > Methanobacteria > Methanobacteriales > Methanobacteriaceae > JAHKLT01. The sequence goes on along the minus strand of JAJDHW010000010.1, from coordinate 20,935 downwards.
TCTCCATAAATCTTTCTAGGCATACCACCAACAGGATCTCCTCCAACATTTAACTCAACAGCTTGAGCATTTTGTGTTGCAGGACAATTAGCTACAAATTCTTGTAAATGTTCATAAGCAGTTTTATTTGTATCCTGAGCAATAACAGCTAAACCTACATTAGCTATATCATCACCTTTAGGGAAAATCCAAGCATATCCTCCAGGAGCAACAGATCCAAAGTAAAATTCAATAACTCCTTCTCTTTCAAATTCAACCCCACACATTTCATATTGAATACCAGATTCCATATTACCTGGCTTAGTAGCTGTTTTAAGTCCTGCCCATCTTGCAACACGAGATTCAGGTCCATCTGCAGCTATTACAATCTTTGTTTTAATATCAAATTCTTCACCCATGCTTTCACATGTGACAATTACATAGTCCCCATCTTTTCTAAGACCTTTAGCTAAAGTTTTTATTCTAATTTCCGCACCTTCACGAGCTGCATCCATAGCCATAAACTTATCAAAAACTTTTCTCTCAAGACAATATCCTGCTTCAGGAAGGTCAATTTCTTCTGAAGTTAACCAAACATTAGTTTTATTTGGAGAAACAAGTCTAACCCCATCAATTTTTTTAGCTATGTATCTAGGATCAGGAGTAATACCTAAATTTTCTAACCCATTATCAGATACTCCTTCTGCACATCTTTTAGGAGCTCCTATTTCAGATTTTTTATCTATAAGAATTACTTTAGCCCCACCTCTAGCTGCATGTTTAGCAGCTATTGAACCTGCAGGTCCAGCACCAACAACTAATACATCAGTTTCAATCATTTTAACACCTAGTCCCTCTCTAATGCATTTAATGGACATGCATTGATACAAAAATCACATTCTTTACAATCTGTGTCACTGAAAATTAAAGAATATTCTTTAACTTCAATTAAATTCCTTGGGCATACTCCTGCACATTCACCGCAGAAAGAACACCAATCTTTAACTATCATAATATCTCCTTATAAAAAATAAACATCAAATTATTAAAATTTTTTAAAAAAACTGTTATTTAAACAATTATTAAGAATAAAATATTGTTTTTATACTATTTAAATATTTAGTTAAAAAAAAGATTAGAAAAAAGGAATATAAATTAAAAGAATAAGAAAATTTTAACCTATTTTAGAAGTTTAATATTTTTTATTTAATTTAACATTTGGATTTAAATATCTTCTCCTTTTTTTAGTTTTATTTCCATAATCAATAGCTTTTTTAGGACAACGATTAATACATCCACTACAATGACTACATTTATTCTTAATCCAAACAGGCTTTCCATTTTTTATTTTAATAGCATTTGAAGGACATATATTTTCACATAAGCCGCAATTATTACAATTTTCACTAACTTCAAATTTCTTAGTGTTTCTAACGATATTATAAATCCTATTGGCTATAAATGTAAATGGTGCTAAATTGCTGCGATATGCAAAATAACCTTCTTTATTACTTTTTATATTAGAAACTACTTTTCTGATTTCTTTTTCTGATTCATCTAAAAATAAGTTTATTTCTTCTTCATTATCTATATCAAAAACCATTATATAATTTTCAGGCATTTTAACAGAATAACTGCTATTTAATTTTAGATTTTTTGATTTTAAGATTTCTTCTAAATTTTTATCTGCATTTCCAACAAAAGAATGACATGTAATTACCGTATATATGAATGGATCATCATCATGTTCTAATTGTAATTTGTTTACAAATTCTGATACTACACTTGGTAAACCCCAATAATAAACTGGAAATATAAAACCTATCTTTTCTCCGTTTTTAACTTTATAATTAAAGTTATTTTCTTTTAATGATTGAGTAATATCAATTAATTCCTCATTATCTTGTGCTTTTTTAGCAACATATTTAGAATTTCCTGTACCTGAAAAATAAAAAATCATATTTTAATCTCTTATAGTTTTATAATTTTATAATTATCGAAATGTATTTTATAAAAAAATAAATTAATCTAAATTTAAAAGATTATTAACTTCATCAACCATTTCTTTATTAACTTTTGCAACTAAAAACTTACCTTTTTTTTCAGTAGTTATTAATTCTGCATTAGTTAATTCTTTAAGATGATGAGAAATAGTAGGAGAACCTATATTAAATGATTTAACTATATCATGAATTAAACATCCATCACATGTTTCATAGCTAGTTTCTTGGTTTTCAACAATTTTTAAATAAAGATCTAATCTATTAGGATTAGAAAGAGCTTTAAAAACTTTTGCCATTTTTTTAGTATCCATTTTATATCCTACAATTCGATAAGTATCAAATTAATATATCTAATAATTAATATATAAATGTTTTTACAAAATATAATTGATACAATGAAATCGTCTATTTATGTACCCTCACATATTACAGGATTTTTTAATATTAAAGATAATTCTAATCCCTTATTAAAAGGTTCATGTGGTGTTGGTTTTTTACTTAATAAAGGAGTTGAAACTACTATTAAAAAATCTCCTAAAGATAAAATAGCTATTAAAATTAATGGAAAAAAAGATAAATATAATGAAGGTATTATAAAAGAAGTTTTAAGATTATTAGATATTAATCATGGAATAAAAATCACCCAAAAAATCGAAGTTCCTATAGGTTGTGGATTTGGAAGCTCAGCATCCTCTGCATTAGGTGTTTCAATAGCTACATCAAAATTATTAGATTTAAATAATGATTTAATAAAATCTGGTCAAATAGCACATTTAGCTGAAGTAAATTTAGGCTCTGGTTTAGGTGATGTAATAGCTGAAATGTCTAAAGGAATTGTAGAAAGAGTTATTCCAGGTTCACCAGGTTATGGAAAAACAAAGATTATTCAAAATACTGAAGAGATATATGTAGGAGTTAAAACTTTTAGTAAAATTAAGACTTCAGATATTATAGAAAATGAAGATCATAAAAACAGGATAAATTTAATTGGAAAAGAATTATTAAATGATTTTAATTTAAATCCAACAATTTCAAAATTTTTAGATAATTCATTGAAATTCTCTATTAAAACAAATCTAATTAATGAAAAAGTATTAAAAGCAGTAACTGAATTTAATGAATTAGAAGATATTTTAGGCTCATCTATGGCTATGCTTGGAAATACTGTTTTTGCAATGACTTATAATAAAGAAACCTTTGAATCTTTAGAGGATATAAAAATTTATAAAATAGATAATGAAGGCATTAAATTATGATAAACCTTAGCTATGATGTTAATATTTACAGAAAACAATTAAAAGAAATTATAAAAAAAGACGATGTTGTTGTAGAAATTGGATCCCATACTGGTAATACAAGTGAAATAATCCTTAAAGAACTAAAAAATGGGAAACTAATTGCATTAGATAATAGTCCTGAAGCAATAGAACCTATGAATAATTTAAAAGAAAAATATAATAATTTTAATTTCATAAAAGGAGATGTTAGATTACATGATATTTTAGAAGAAGTTTATTCTAAAATAAATAAATGTGATTTGTTGTTAATAGATATGGGTGGAGGTTATCATCCAGATACTGTTTTTAAAGTTTTCTATATTTGGTCTGCTACTTTAAAACCAGAAAATACTTTAATAAGAAACAGAGGTTTAGTAGAATTTATTAATTCTTCTAATACAGAGGAAAATATTAAGTCAAATAAAGGTTTTTTTGAATCATATAACGATGAAGGTATTCCGCCACAAATAAAAGAATTTAATTTATGGACAGATAAATTAAAATAATCATGTTTCTTTTTTCTTTTTTAATAAATAAAATCTTATAAGAAATAAGGTTAAAGAGTTTTTTTAAATGTTAAATTTAAAATTTATATAATATATTAAACAGATTTATTTATGAGTGATAAAATGATGATAGGTAAAAAGATTCGAATGGAAAGAATCATTAACAGAGATACTGGAAGAAGTGTTATAGCACCAATGGATCATGGAGTTTCAATTGGGCCTGTTAAAGGTATTGTAGATATGGATAAAACAATTGAAAGTATTTCACAAGGTGGAGCAGATGCTGTTTTAATGCATAAAGGTATTGTAGAACAAGGTCATAGAGGTTATGGTAAAGATATAGGTCTTATTGTTCACTTATCTGCAAGTACATCATTAAGCCCAGATCCAAATAACAAAGTTTTAGTAACTAGTGTTGAAAAGGCTATTCAACTTGGTGCTGATGCAGTTTCAATGCATGTAAATATTGGTTCAGATACTGAAAGTGATATGTTACTTGAACTTGGAGAAATAGCTGAAACATGTAGTCATTGGGGAATACCATTACTTGCTATGATGTATCCTAGAGGTCAGAAAGTAGAAGATGAACATGATGTTAATATGGTTAAACATGCAGCTCGTGTTGGTTCTGAACTTGGAGTAGATATTGTTAAAACTAATTATACTGGTGATCCTGATACTTTTAAAGAAGTAGTTGAAGGAGCTTTAGTTCCTGTTGTAATAGCTGGAGGACCTAAAGTAGAAACTGATGAAGAATTACTTCAAATGGTAAAAGACTCCTTAGAAGTTGGAGGTGCTGGTGTTGCTTTTGGACGTAATCTTTTCCAATCTAAACATCCAGGTAAAATTACAAAAGCAATAGCTGAAGTAGTTCATAATGATATGGAAGTTGATGAAGCTTTAAAAATATTAAAATAAGAGGTCATCACATTGAAAAATAAATTTGCATGGATAATGAGTCCAAATAAAAAATGGGAAGATAAAAAAGAATTAATTACTACTTCCTTAGAATCAGGAATTGATACTGTTCTTGATTTAAATGATTTAGATAATATTCGTAAAATTGGCAATATGAAGATTGTATCTAATAATCCAGATGCAGATATATTTTTAGTAGGTTCAAATGGTGAAGGAGATGGGACACTTCCTTTAAATTCTGATTTAAATGAATCAAAAGATTTATCTAAAGCAAAAGAAGCTAAAAGAAATAAAAAAACTGTTTGTGCTCTTGTTAAAATAACTGATAAAAACCATGAACAATTAGCTGTAGCTCTTGGAAAAGTTGTTGATTATATAATATTAATTGGAACTGATTGGACTATAATTCCTCTTGAAAATATAATTGCAGATTTACAAAAAGAAGATGTTAAAATCATAGCTGCAGCAAATAATGTAGATGAAGCACAAGTAGCTATTGAAACATTAGAAGTTGGAACTGATGGTATAATCTTTGAAGTAGATACAATTTCCCAAATTAAAGAAATAAGTAATTTCATAGATTCTGTAAGTAGTGAAGAATATTCTCTTAAAGAAGCTACTATTACAAATATAAAAGCATTATCCTCAGGAGATAGAGTATGTATTGATACAGCATCAATTATGGAACCTGGTGAAGGAATGCTTATTGGAAGTTATTCAAAAGCATTATTTTTTGTACATAGTGAATCTTTAGAAAGTGAATATGTAGCTTCAAGACCATTTAGAGTAAATGCAGGCCCTGTTCAAGCTTATGTAATGGTTCCTGGAAATAAAACAAGATATTTATCTGAACTTGAAACTGGAGATGAAGTTTTAATTGTAAATAATAAAGGAGAAACTAGAAAATCTATTGTTGGACGTAGTAAAATTGAAAAAAGACCTTTGATTCTTGTAGAAGCAGAATATAAAGATATGAAAATAAAAACATTACTACAAAACGCAGAAACAATAAGATTACTTAATTCTAAAAATGAAGCTATTTCTGTTTCAGCTTTAAAAGTTGGAGATAAAGTTAAAGTTTTCATTGAAAAAAATGCAAGACACTTCGGAATGAGTATTGAAGAGCAGATAATAGAACAATAATGATTGGTTTTTATGTCTTCTAAAATAAGAAGTTTTTTAGCTATTGAACTTGAAGAAAATCTAAAAGAAAATGTTTCTAATGTTCAAAAGGAATTTAGAAAAATTGATGCCGATATAAAATATGTACCTTCTAAGAATATGCATTTAACCTTAAAATTCTTTGGAGATATTGACCTAGATACTGTTGAAAAACTTTCTTTAAAAATTGAAAGTGTTTTAAATAATTATTCTGAATTTACTCTTAAATTAAAAGGTTGTGGAAACTTTCCAAATCCAAATAATATAAAAGTAATATGGATTGGATTTGAAGACAATGAAATATTATCTAATTTACAAAAAGAGCTTGATAATGAGTTTAACACCTTAGGATTTAAAAAAGAAAGAGATTATAAAAGTCATTTGACAATAGGTCGAATGAAAAATGCTAAAAATAAAGATGAAGTAAAAGAACTTATAGCTAAGAATAAAACTATTGAAATTGGACAAATGAAAGTAAATAAAATAATCTTAAAAAAAAGTACCTTAACACCAAATGGTCCAATTTATGAAGATTTAAAAGTCTTTAAAGTGATTTAATGAATTACGATTTAATATTAAGTAAAATAAAACCTACAGAAGAAGAAGTAGTTCAAAATAAAAAAATAGCTAGTGAAATAATTGATTTTCTAAATTTAATTTGTAAAGAAGAAAAAATACCTGGTGAAGCTCTTTTAGTTGGATCTGTAGCTAAAGAAACTTTTTTAACTGGAAAATCAGATATTGATATATTTATTTCATTCCCATTAGATACTCCAACTAGCTATTTAAAAGAAAAAGGATTGTATTTAGGATATAAAGCTAGTGAAAAGTTTAATGGGAAAGCTAGTGAGCATTATGCATCACATCCATATTTAACTAGTGAAATTGAAGGTTTTAAAATTGATTTTGTCCCATGTTATAAAATAGCTAATAGTTCACAAATAAAAAGTGCAGTAGATAGAACTATTTTACATACAAAATATATTACTGAAAATATAAGTGAAAAACAAAAAGATGAAGTAATTCTTCTTAAAAAATTCATGAGTGAAACTAAAACTTATGGTTCAGAATATAAAGTAGGAGGCTTTGCAGGATATCTATGCGAATTACTTATTTTAAAATATAATACATTTGAAAATCTTTTAAAAGAAGTAAGTAATTGGAAGTATGGTACTGTAATAGATTTAGAGTCATTTGGAACATCTAAATTATTTAAAGATCCTTTAATAACAATCGATCCAACAGATAAAAATCGTAACGTAGCAGCTGCTTTAAGACTTGAAACACTAAGTGACTTTATAATTAGTGCAAGAAACTATTTAAATAGTTCAGATAATGAAAAAACATTGTATTTTGATGAATTAAATAAAAATATATCTTTAAATGAAATTAAATCCCAATTTATACAAAGAGAATCAAAAACATTTATTATTAATTTTAAAACTCCTGATGTTGTAAGTGACTCCCTACATCCTCAACTTAAAAAAACAGTTGATTCAATAAGTGAAAAATTAGAAAGAGAAGAATTTTCACTTTTTAAAAGTGATTATTGGACTGATGAAGAGGAAATAGCTATTTTTATTTTTGAAATGGAAGTTTATAGACTAAATAATATAAAAATACATTATGGTCCTAAAATATTTGCAAAAAAAGCATGTGAACAATTTGAAAATGCTCATGGAAAAGATAAATGTTATCCTTTAAATGATTTTCTTGTTTTAAATGTTGAAAGACAATTTAAAACTTTTAATGAATTTATAAATTTTATTTTAACTAGTGAAAATTCCCATATAATTAAAATTGGAAAAAATATTAAAGATAATCTAATAAATAGCTATGAACTATTAGATTTAGATGAATATTTAAATAATTACCCAATTAATGATAATTTTATTAATTTTTTAGATGATTTTTTAAATCCAGGACAATATTTAAAACGTTAAAGTTTAATACGCTTTAAGATATTATAAAACTTCTTTTATTTCTTCTTCAGTTATAATTAATAGTGATTCAAGGTTTTCTAAAATTATAGAAGCTATTGGATGTTCTTCAATTGCTTGATTCATAAATATTGCTTCTCCTTCTGTAATAGCTATCCAATTAACATTATAAACAACTACACTATTAACAATCAATCCTAAATACTTAGGTGTGAAAATATTCTCTTCAACTTCATCAAAAAATTCATTAGCTCTTAATATTTCTTTTAATTCATTATTCATAAAATCTTTCCTTTGGTGTAAATGTTTTGCTTTTTATATATTGTTTTTTAGAAGTAAAAATATGTTATTATTTTATTTGAGCATTAATATACTTAAAGTTATACTAATACAATTTATGATAAATTAGTATATTTTTTCATTACTCCAATTAAATTTTTTGCGAATTCTTCTTCAGAACTTTTACTTCCCCAAATAATCCCATTTTTACTCACTTCATTTTTTATTTATGTAATTTAATTTAAGCTTTCAGAGACATATAAAAGGATTAATATTCCTCCTATTCATTTAAAAAGTAATAAATTATTCTTCTAAATGCCATGCAAAAAAGTATAATGTTATACAATTGATATATTATTATAAGTGATATACCATTGAAAACAAAGATTTTGAAATACAAAAAACATTATTATATAAAAGTCAGAAGGAACCGTTAAATTAGATGTTATTATTGACCATGAAAATGAAACTATGTGGGCAACACAAAAACAATGCCACAATTATTTGATGTAACTATTCCAACTATTAATAAAAATTTGAAAAATATTTTTAGTACGGAGGAATTAGATAAAAATTCAGTTATTAGGAATTTTTGAATACCTGCTTCTGATGGTAAAAATATAAAACAAATTTTTATAATCTTGATGCAATTATTGCTATAGATTATAGAATAAATAGTAAAAAAGGAATAGAAATTAGAAAATGGCCTAATAAAATTTTAAAAGAATATATAGTTAAAGGTTTTGCTGTTGATGTGAATTTATTAAAAAATGGTTCTAGATTTGATAAAGATTATATTGATAGATTATTTGAAATAGTTAGTGACATACGATCATCTGAAAGACGTTTTTATGAAAAAATTACTGATATTTATTCTATTGCTTATGATTATAATAAGGATTCAAATATAATCCTTGAATTTTTTGCTAATATTCAAAATAAATTACATTTTGCTGTGTCAAAAAAACTGCTCTGAAACTAATAGTAGAAAGAACCAATTATACTAAAGAAAATATGGGATTGAAAACTTGGAAAGATGCGCCAAACAAAAAATTATTACTAATAGATGCTAAAACAGCTAAAAATTATTTCTCACAAGAAGAAATTTCTGAATTAAATAGAATCGTAACTATGTATTTAGATTATGAGAGGGTTTTTTAACATGAACTATGATAATGAAATAGCAGCCGTAATAGATATAAATATGTATTCCCTCACAAAAATGAATCAACATCTGAAGAATTACCTTTAAGAAATTATTATAAAAATATGAAAACAATTAAAGAAACAGATATTAAAAATCTATAACAATTTATTTTCCAGAACTTGTTTTATCTGAAACAGTCTCGATTTATAAAAGAAGATTAAAAAAACATTTAAAAAAAAAAAATCATAAAAAACCATTAAATGCATTGCTCATTTTGATAATATTTTTCCTGAATTTGGTGTGGAAAAATATTTTGAAGAAATGAAAACAGTATATATTGAAGATTTAAATATTATTGATACAGTTGAATCATCAGAAGTTTTATCAGAAATAAAAGAAAAGACAATTGAAAAAATTCCCCCTTTGTTGAAAGTAAATGTAATGTACAAATGTGAAAATTATTTTTCATAAAGAGATATTCTTATTATAAAAGAATGCAATAATCCTACAATGATTTATAATTCAATTGCAGTATTGATGAAAAAAGAATATATTCTTGTACAAAAGAAAAAGGCGGATTTAAATTTAATTAATGTAAAAAAAACTAAAAAATTATAACATAACCCTCTTTTTATTATATTTATTTTTAATTATGAATATAAAAAAATAAGAAACTGGTTTATTTAAGTTATTCCATCATCACTTACTACCCATGCAGGATTAAAATTTGTAATATAATGTTAAATAAGAGTATATGAAAAATAATAAAAAAATATTATTCTCTAATCTTAAAATTAATGTTCAAATCCCACAAATCAATTTATTGAATTTGTTTTTACTTAAGTTATTTATCTATAAAAAAATTTCTTTTTCCTTCTAGAATATCTTTTATAACATTCTTATTATTTTCTTCCATTTTAAAATCATTAGGCATAGGATTAAGATTTTTTAATTCATATAAATTAAATAGTACATTAAAAATAGGTCTTTTAAGTAAATTTTCATCATTAGTATTTGAAAAATCATTGCATAAGTTTTTAAAAAGAGATTTATTAATTTTAAGCTTGTTTTTACTGATTTCACGTTTACAAATTTTATTTATGCCTTTATCTTCATTTCTAGCATTTGAAACTTCTTCAATTGAAATATTTTTATTTAAAACTTCATTAAGTGATTTACAAATTTCTTCATTAGAAAAGTTTGAAAACTCAAAACAACTTCCTTTGAAAGGAGAATGTTTATTAGACATTCCCCATACATATTTCCAATCTTCGGGGACACCATAATATTTATTTTCGAAATGTAAAGGTTTTCCTTCATCTAAAAATTTTTCAATATCTCCCTCATTATCAGAAATAAAATAAGGAATTGTCTGCCAATTTTCAAGATAATGGCTTATTAAAGAAGCAAAATTATTAGTTAGAATTTTAGCCCCTTTAAGTTCATTTATAATATCATTTAATGAATGAATTTCTTTTTGAGTCATTATTTCACTTTTACCTTTAGTTTCTTTATTCAAACGATTACTAAGTCTAGTAGTTAAATTTTTGAGTTTTTGACTATTTTCATAAGTAGAAGCAAAATTTCCAACACCTTTAACATTTACAATATCAATACCATTTCTTTCAGGAGGAACACCCACATACCATTCATACAATTTTGGAATTATCATTTCTTCAGTTTCTCCTTCAACAAAAACTAAAACAGATGGATGATATCCTAATCTAAAACTATTAGCTAAAAAAAATTTTCTTTTATATGAAGAACTCTGATGATATTTGTTATTATTATCAATAAAATTTGAATTTCTACTTATTCTTGGTGACCTTACATTACGTGGATTTATATTTAGTATATCTTGTACATTCCTATAAAGCACTTCATCAATATCAAAAACATCTCTATTAATATAATCTTCAAGATATTTTTTTAACATAAGTGCCCATTGCATATATTCAATACCTAGCCTATTTTTACCTTTTATTTTTTCTTTTTTTTTAAAAAAAATGTTTTTCATGAGTTGTATCCAATCATCATTGCCCATTCCTAAAATATCTATTGATTTTCTAGAAAAAAGCTCATAGCAACTTGCAACATCTGTTATATTGGTAGATATTTTAGATAATTCTTTTTTGGGGTTGAATTTTAATCTCTTGTCTCTCCATCTTTCATAATTATTACTTATAATGATACTTTCTGAGTCTGATTTAGCAAATGGATAATAAATTGATTGTATTGAAAGTAAAAATTCTAATATATTTCTAAAATCCTCATGTTGATGTTTAGAAATATTCATTTCTAACGCTTCAATTTGAAATATCTGAAAAGAAGAATAAAAACTCATAGTTCTATCACCTATTGCATGAACAAGTTCTCCTTTAAAAGAAGACCAACTTTCAAATTTATACTTTGAAGGATCAAATATATTTCCATTATTGAATAAACTAATAAGTTTATCTTTTTCATGAGGATAAAATTGATCATCAAAAGATATTTGAGTATAACGTTTTTCACCCACGAAATCCGTTTCAATGTCTCTTTTAATCCTCATTAGTGGAAAAATAAATTTTTCTTTCTCATACATCTCAAGTTGTTCTTTATTTGTTTTAATTCCTCTCTTTTTGCAAAAAGTAATAAATTCTTTAGTGTTTAAAGGACGATTTTCTAAATACATTTCTTCATTAATAAACATTTCCAAAAACTTTTTATCCATAAAATCCCTCTAAAATCCTCAATAATATATTATATTTTACAATGGTTATCATGATAAATATGACTAATTTCAAACACTACTGATTTTTTCTTTATTTTTGTTATGTTAATATTTAAAAACTTAAAAATAATAAAAACATAAATATTAAAAAAATTAATAAATATATATGTTAGATTGGATATTGATTTATTTAATAATTATTTCTATTAAAAGTATATTTGCTTACTCTAATTTTAATACTTTTTTGAATTTCGTGATGTTTATTATTGCATTTATTACTTTAATATACGCTATTAAATCTCTTAAAGAAGCTGAAAAATCAAGAAAAGAAGCAAAAAATCCTAATGTCTGTGTTTACTTTGAACAAAACCCTCAAGATATGCATGAACTTATTTTAGTAATAGCTAATATTGGTGAAACTATTGCACATGAAGTTATAGTGAATGTTACTCCGGAATTAATAAATATTGAAGGAAAAAATTTTGAAAAAATTATAGATAAAAAAATATTAATGATAGCTCCTAAAACAGAAATTAAAACATATTTTACACAAACTTATTATTTTTTTAATAAAAAATTCAGAAAAGAAAAAGAATTTCAAAAACTGTCTAAAAGATATTATTTTAATGTTTCTTATCGTAATGATGATGGGAAAAATTTAAAAAATGGAGAATATATTTGTGATTTAAGTTATCTTACAGATGTTGGTTTCAATAGAAAAGATTCAGAGGAAGTGAAAATATTAAAAGAAATTAAAGATAAAATGCAATAATTACTCAGATAAATTTTATATAACTCTTAATAATAATTCAACCTATTTTCTTAATCTTTTCCGTTTAATATCAAAAATAGGCATTTTTAGTAAATCTATATTTATTAAAAGAAAATATTTATCTAATCCAGATGATATTAAAATGCAAATCATAATAAAAGGATATTTAATTTATTTAAAAATAAAAATATTTTATGAAACTCCTGATGAAGAACTTATTAAAAAAGAAATGAATAATTCTAATTTACCAGACATAGTAACTAATCTTATTATAGCTTAAAATTATGAAAAATTAATAAAAATTTCTATCTCTTAAACAAATAGTTTTTAGTTTTCGATCTGTAAACCAACGAGCATTATACTTTTCTTCATTGTTACCTATTCTATTAATAGCTATATCACAGATTCTTATTTCATTTTCAAAATCTTTTTGTTTTCTATATAATTTATATAAACTTATAAAAGTTTGAGGTAAATCTGTCCCATTTTTAATATTTAACTCATATAACATTATTGCTTTATTAATATCTGATTTTTCAAGATCTTTAGCCTCATCATTTATTGCTATCCACTTATCTAAATCATTATTATTTTTAGTATTTTGAGTTTCTTCCTCGTTTTTCATTATATCAATTTTATTTATCTAATTTTTTTGGATTTTTAGCATTATCTCGTGTAATTACTTTTTTTCCTGATTCTTTTTCAAGATTTTTACGTGCATCCCCTGCAATTCCCCCACCACGTTTAGCAATTTCTTTACTTTCTTCTAAACCTTCTGGATTTTCGGATTTACTTATTTCGGTAGTAGAAACTTCAGCTAACATATCCAATACTAATTCAACATTGCTCATATTATCTCTTAAGTTTTCTTTTTTCAATCCTTTATATGATTTATATTCTTTTGTAGTCATGCCTGACCATGCATTAGTAACTTCATTTGTTAAAATACCATATTCATATCCTTCTCTTATTCCTGCTCTATTCCATTCAGCAGTTAACTCTTTTCTGAAGTCTATTGTTTTTAATCGTTCAGTAATCCATTCTTCAGAATATCCTTTTTTACGATAAGTACTGATTGCTCTTTCAATAGCTATTTGAGGATCTGCAATTTCATCAAGCCTTTCTTTACCTACTTCAGCTAACCACATTTTAAAAGGTTCTGCATTTGGTGATGGAACTGATTGTATAATTCTTAATAATTGTTTAGTATCAGCAACATCAGTTAAACGCATTTTGCCATCAGAAGATTTGAGTTTCAACCTTACGATATTTTCGTAAGGTTCAAATTGTTCTTCCCTTAATTTCTTTTTTAAATCACTCCAATATCTGTTAGGATTTTTACTATCAGTTAAGATAGCAATAACATCAATTATTGAAAAATAATATTCTTCTTCATCTTCATCCCATTTAGCCCTAACTTTTTTATCTTCAAATAATTTTACAACATTTTTTTGAGCCATTATAATTATCCCCTTATTTTTTAATAGATTAAAAGAAATTATTCATGTATTCCTTCTTTTCTCTCCCAAACAAATTTTGGTACAGCTTCTTTAAATGGGTCAAATGTTTCTCTATTTTTTACTTCAATACATTTCATACTAACTTTAGAATGAAGTGATGATGGTAATCTTAAAATCCTTTTTAAATCAATGGAAACTTTAGCATCAATTGTAGATAAATTCACTTGTGCCATAGCTTGTGTTAAATCTTTATATCTTCTTGGACCTATTTTACTTTTAAATAAACCCCATTCATCATTTTCTAAGAAATGCCTATGTTTTAAAATATCTTTCATTAATTTGGGATTTATTCCATCTAATTCTTCACTACCTGTTAAATGGAGAAGATTATATTTTACTTTTGAAGTAAATAGCTTATGATAACCTAGAGGAATTGTGAAATGTTCAAAATTATATGCTTTATTTGATGATTCTAAATTAGAATAGCTAGTTTTTGGAACTTCAGCCCCTGCAACATATTTTAAAAGTTCTCCTCTTAAGTCACTGCCTGAAGGCATTATATCTTCATCTAAAATTCTTATATGATATCCTCTTCCAGAATAAACTAAATGAAGATTTTTTAAAGATAAATCATTAGATAAAGAATCGACTAAGCTATTTACAATTTCTAAAGCTTCGCCTAAACATATCTCACAAACACCATCACAATTACAAGACCTAATTGGAATATCCTTTGCATCTACATCAAAAATATATTCAGCTTTCTGCCAATCTCCACGACGTCTAGGAACATTGTAAAAAGCTACTGAAATATAAGCTGCAAAAGGAGCTTTTTGCCTTAAAAATCTTTTTAAAGAATCAGGACCTTTAAAAACTTTATATCTATCATTAGGGCCTTTTCCAAAATGATCGAAACCAAATTCCCTTTTGGTAATTTCATTAGTTATAAAATCAGGCAAATCATTTTTAGACCATTCTTCCCTATAATATTGCCTTCTTTCCCTTAAATTAGCTTTAGATAACATTTAAACACAATTATATTAGATAATTATATTATATTTTTTTAAATATTTAATTATTTTTAAAGTGCAGAAATAAATTTTTTCACAAAAGCACATATTCATTTTTAAATAAAAAAAAAAAGATAATGAATTTTAAAAATTTAGTTTTTAGAATTATCATATAAACTAATAAGTGATGAAATTAGAAATAAAATAGCTGCAATACCAATATATGGATGATCTATACCTGTTAGAAAACTTATTAATAATGATATTAATCCTATAATTAAAATAATTAATGCAGAAATGTTCAAATTATTCAAAATATATCCTCCTTTAAAATATATTCTTTTTTTAAAAAAATAAATCATTATGTCTAACTATTTATTTAATCCAATATAAGATTGTCATTGAAAATATATTTAACTATTTTAAAGTTAAACAAAAAGATTTTTAAAATTCAAATGTAGAATAAAAAAACAAATTATAAAAGTTAAATTTTTAAGAAAAGAATATTTGGTTTATAATCTAATTTCTAAAAGCAAAGATAATATAATTGGAATTACATAATATAAGTTAAGAGATGATATTATGAAAGGCGAAGTATTTTACGGTAAAGGAATGCAATACATTAAAGAAGACAACCCTGATTTATATGAAGCTTTAGTTGAATTAAACGAAGTAGTATATAATGGGAAAAGTTTAGACTACAAAACTCAAAAATTAATAGCTATTGGTATTGCAGCATCTAAATCAGATGAATTAGCTACACAAAAACAGATGAAAAGTTCTATTGAAGAATTAGACACAACAAAAGACGAAATTATGGATGTTTTAAGAGTGGTTTTATTAACTTCAGGAGCTCCTGCATTTAATCAAGGCGTTAGAATTTTAAAATCTTTATAAAAAGCGTTTATCTGCTTTTTTATTTACAGCATCACCATGTTTATTTTCAAACCACCCTACTTTTAAATTTTTAACTGTTTTTTCATAGAGTTGAGGAACATAAGGTTTTATATCAATTACAGGTGTACCATCAAGAACATCTACATTAGATATGTGTAATATATTTCCTTCAACTTTATCTAATTGAACAACAGAAATTCCTAAGTTATTTGGTCTTTTTGGAGATCTTGTTGCAAAAACCCCATGAGCAGAATTGTCTAAAAATGGAGTAACTTCAAGATTATGACCCTCACATTTATGTAGATAATATATTAAAGTAAGGTGTGAAAATCCATCAATATCTTTTAAACCTTTTTCATATTCTTTAGAAACATGAATTTCTCCTTTTACCTCTTCTGCACCTATAGGTTGAACAGGCATTCCTTCAATTTTTTTAAAAGGAGAATATATTCTTCCAATTTCAGATAAATTTATAATCATAATATCATTTAATACTGTGCATATAAGACTTGATTTATAAATCCATTTAAATCAAATCCATAATAAGCTTGTAAAACAAGTAACAATCCAATTATTAAAGCTACAAATAAAAGCAATTTTAAATTTTTAACAATAGCATATATAATTAAGAAAATAACTGCAATTCTAATAACCATTATTGTTATCATACCTAAATCCATGTTATCCTCCAGCCATTATTATTTTAGTTCCATCATCAGAGATTTCTTCTTTCTTAAAGTCAATGTCAAATTTTACTCTTTCAATGACTTCTTCTAATGCTTTTAAAGTTTCTCCCCTATGATTTCCAAGAACACAAACTAAAAATAAGCTATCACCAGTATAAAATTCTCCAATATAATGAATAACAGATATTTCAAAAACACCAAATTTGATTTTAACCTCTTCAACAATATCTTCAATCTCTTTTCTAGATTTTTCAATATCTGGTGTTGAAAGTATTAATTTTTTAACTTCTATATTTTCTTCTTGACCTCTAACAATTCCTTCAAAGGTAAAAATAGCTCCTGATTCATCTATTCTATTAGATTTTTTTATATCTTCAATTAAATCAGCCATTTTTATAATATCTTCGCCTTGTTTTATAATTTTTATAACCATAAATAAAACCTACTATAAATCACTAAGTTCTTTTTTTGAAAGATTTTTTATTCTTTCTGGACCTTTTATTCCATTAATAACTGTTGCTACACAATTTGGGACTAATTCTTCCCAATTGCCTCCAGTTAAAATTCTTTTTCTTATTTCAGTCCCTGATAATTCCATTCTATTAAATAATGGAGGCCTAACTACTTCAAACCCCTCTTCTTCAAATAATTGTTGTACAAGAGAATTTCCACTGAAAACCTTTTTAAATGGAGGAGTCATCATTTTTACATGAGCAACCCATACTGCATTCATTTGAAGGTCTTCCATTGGAATAATGTAATATTTATTTGGATCAACATTATGTTCATTTAATGCTTTTGTAAGCATCATAACTCGCTCACCAGCAGTAAATGGATCTTTTAAAGTATGACTTAATTGAGCACTTCCAATTCCAATAACAATCTCATCAACTTCATCTAAAGTTTTTTTAATAACTTCAATATGACCATTGTGAACAGGTTGCATCCTTCCAATTACAAATCCTCTTTTTTTATTCATGAATTTATGTTTATAATTTCTATTATTTTAATTTTATTAAATATTATGAGAATTAGTATTTAATAATTATTATTTTAAATGAGATAAATAAGACGAATTTATATTATTTTATTAAATAAAATGAATTTAACTATTTAAATTAAACAAAGTATATAAATAGCCCCCTATAATCAGATAATATGGATAATAAAGGAATTTTTTCATTAGATTTTCTACTAACAATAATGTTTATTTTAATAATATCAATAACAATTGTCTCATTAGGAGAAAATAATCTGAAAATAGCTTCAAATATGGAATTTTCTGTTGAAAATCGATTACTTATTGATTCTGTTTCAAATTCAATAAATCAAGTTAGTTCTCAAGGTAGTGGTTTTTCAAAAATTATTAAACTACCTCCAAATATTCAGCAAAAAAGCTATTTAATTACAGTATATAAGAATAATATTACTATAGAATCAGATAATAAAAAAGGAACTAGTTCAATTTTTCCTATTCAACTTGTAGATAATAATGATTTAAATATTTATGAAAAAAAGTTATATAATGGAGAAACTTACATTATCCAAAATTTAGAAAACAATAAAATTAATATTAGAGAATATTAAATGATTTTAAAAGAAAATAATGGGCAAATAAGTATAGAATTTATTTTCATAATAAGTTTTATAATTTTATTAAGTTTTGTTACGATTAATTTGGTTTCTAATGAAAACGAGCTTAATATAGCAATGTCTGCTGCAAGAAGTGGAATAAATGAAGGGATTTTAATTGATTCTATTGCAATATATCCAAAAAGTACATTTGATGATTATTTAAAAAATAAAGAATTTTTAATTCACCCAAATTATATTAAATTTGAAAAGATAATTATTAGAAATTCTGAATTTGATTCTAAATATAATAAAACAAGAATTCAACTTCAAGTATATGTATCAAGTACTACAGTTACAGAAAAAAATGATCAAAATGCATTAGGCGATAGAATTAATTATAATTTAAGAAAATCAATTACTACAAGTTTTAATACTAGTCATTTATCCAATGCATTATATAATCCTGCTTATTCAAAAAATTACATTTTTACTACAACAAATGTTGTTTGGAATTAACCTAGTTGATATAATAACTCTTTAAAATTCATAAATTGTGCTAAAGTTTGATGTTCAAGGACTCCAGGCATGACAATAGCTACAATAATTCCAAGTAATCCAAAGAATATTCCAATACCCCAAATCATTTTAACTGCAGTCTTTTCATCAACTGGTCTTCTTAAAACAAATCGTATTAATGATTTAAAACCTTGTTCCGGTCTTATAAGTTTACCTTCTTCATTAACTTGTGTTGGTGTATGTTGTTGTCTTTCCATAACTCCTGCACTATAGAACTTTAAAGCTGCATCAATAATATTTGGTAATAAAACAATTAAAGCAATTAATTTAACTCTTCCAATAAATGCAACAGAAACAATAGCTGCACCAATAATTAAAGTTCCAGTATCTCCTGGGAAAATTTGTGCAGGATATTTATTAAAGTATAAAAATGCAATTAAAGAACCTAACATACTCATACTAATAATTGTAACATCATATTTACCTAAAATTATACAGGAAATAGTTAAAGAAGTTAAAGCTATAATTCCAAGACCTGATTCAATACCATTTAATCCTGCTAACATATTTGTTAAGTTAGATCCAATTGAAATAGCTATTGGAATAGTTAGAAGATAAACCCAACCAACATTTGGTGGAGCTGCCCATATTAAAGGAATACCTGCTAAAAATAATAAAAAGAATTTTTCTTTAGACGATAAAACAAGTAAATCATCAGATATTCCAATAATTCCAACAAGTAATATTACTATTAAAACAATACATAATGGAAATGTTAAAATAGGATGCATGTAAATACCTGCAAAAATTCCTATAATAAAACCAAATAATATTCCAAAACCGCCCATTTCAGCAACAATTGGTTTTAATGATTTATGAATATCTTTTCCTACAATATCTGCATTTTCAAGCTTTTTTATAATCCTAGGCATTGAAAACCATGTTACTAAAAATGCTAAAAGACCACAAATAGCAGCTATTGCATATAAAGGTAGAGATGGAATATTAAACATAATAATTATTTTATATGTAATAATATATAAAAATTCTAGATTTAATTTGATAATAAAAAACAATATTTATATACATCTTTTTATAAAAAAGAAATGAATGATTGAATGGATTTATTTATTAATAGCTGGAATTGCAGAAATTGGTTGGGCATTATCTTTAAAGTTTTCTGATGGATTTACTAATATTCCAATGGCAATATCTACAATAGTTATTATGATTATTAGTTTAGTATTTTTATCTTTTGCAATGAAAGATATTCCTCTTGGAACAGCTTATGCGATTTGGACAGGTATTGGTGCTGTCGGAGTAGCTATTATTGGACTTGTTTTCCTTGGAGAAGCTAGATCAATAGCTAGAGTTTTTTGTATAATGTTAATTATTGGTGGAATAATTGGTTTAAAACTTTCATCATAAAATAATTAATTAAAAAAAGTAGAGAACTAGTACTTATTTATTGTTAAGTATATAATACACAGATCTTTCAGGAATATTTAACTTAGAAGATATATATTTTACAGTTTTCCCTTCATCTTTTAATGACTTAACTAAAGATCTTGTTTTTAAATCATGCTTTCTATTAAAATTATTGAAGGAAATATTTTCCTTATTTTTACTTAGTAAATAATAAACTCTTTTTATTGGAATATCTAATTTTTCAGAAATTTCACGAGCAGAATAATTATCTTTTGCAAGATTTAAAATTTTTTCCTGTTCTTCTTCATATTTAGGTTTTGCACCTTGATTATATTCGACTTTTACATCAATAGATAGCTCTTTTAAAGCATCTAAATAATCTTGAGGAATTCTATCATATAAACTTTGAGAACAAGTGATTAATTTTAAATCAGAGTTTTCATCTATTAAATCTATAATTTTTTGAGAACTAAGAGGACTTGTTATGTGAATTTTATAACTCATATGAAAATCACTATTTTTATTTAATTAAATAAAGTTAATTATTAATCTGTTAATCTATATTAATTTGACTTTGTAGAAATCCCTATTTTTAATTGATTTGTATTAATCTGTAGATTTGTATTTAGAATAAAAGTTATTTTAAATTCAATGAAAGTTTGTTAATA
>JAJDHW010000001.1 GCA_030266405.1 Methanobrevibacter sp. OttesenSCG-928-I08 | reverse complement strand
TATTACATATATAAAATAATTATTTACTAATTTTATAGATAAATTATTTTATGATAACAACAAATATATTATTATTAATCTGATTTATGTAATTTAAAACAAACTACCAGAGGTGTTTAATAATGAAAGTTACCCAAATTACTGAAACAGCATTGAGAGATGCTCATCAATCTTTACTTGCTACAAGATTGAGAACACGAGACTTGGTTCCAACTGTAGAGGAATTAGACAAAGTTGGATTCTTTTCACTTGAAGCATGGGGTGGAGCTACATTTGATACATGTATTCGATACTTAAATGAAGATCCATGGGAAAGATTAAGAGCTATAAAAGAAAAAGCAAGAAAAACTCCAATACAAATGCTTCTAAGAGGACAAAACTTAGTAGGTTACAAACATTATTCTGATGATATTGTTACTAAATTTGTTGAAAAATCATATGAAAATGGAGTAGATGTCTTTAGAATATTTGATGCTTTAAATGATATTCGTAATATGGAAAAATCAATTAAAGTAGCTAAAGCACAAGGTGCTCATGTTCAAGGTACTATTAGTTATACTATAAGTCCAGTTCATTCATTAGATACTTTCGTAGATCTTGCTAAAGAATTAGAATCTTTAGAATGTGATTCAATTTCTATTAAAGATATGGCGGGATTAATTACTCCTTCTGTTGCTTATGATTTGGTTTCAAGATTAAAAGAAGAAACAGATTTACTTGTTAATTTGCATTGTCATTGTACTAGTGGTATAACTCCAATAAGTTATTATGCTGCTTGTCAAGCAGGAGTAGATATTTTAGATACAGCTATTTCACCATTATCTTGGGGAACATCCCAACCTCCAACTGAAAGTATGGTGGCAGCTTTAGCTGGAACTGAATATGATACTAAATTAGATTTAAAACTTTTAAATCATATTAAAAAGTACTTTGAGGATATTCGTGAAAAATATTTAGGTTTAATTGATCCTATTACTGAGAGAGTTGATACTGATGTACTTCTTTACCAGATTCCTGGTGGAATGCTTTCTAACCTTATTTCTCAATTAAAAGAACAAAATGCATTAGATAGATATCAAGATGTATTAGAAGAAATGCCTCGTGTTAGAAAAGATATGGGTTATCCTCCTCTTGTTACTCCAACTAGTCAAATTGTAGGTATTCAAGCTGTAATGAATGTACTTGGTGGGGAAAGATATAAAAACGTATCTAATGAAGTTAAAGAATATATGAAAGGAAACTACGGTACTCCTCCAGCACCAGTAAATGCAAAAATAGCTAAAAAGATTATTGGTGATGAAAAGGTTATTACTGGAAGACCTGGTGATGATATTCCTCCAGAATATGATAAATATAAAAAAGAAGCTGAAGATAAAGGTTTAGTTAAAAAAGAAGAAGATATTTTAACTTATGCATTATATCCAGCTGTTGCTCCTAAATTCTTAAAAGGTGAAGCTGAAGAGGAAGAACTAGTTCCTCAAAAACCTGTGGAAATGGAAGGTGCAACTGGAGAAATTCCAACAGAATACAACGTTGAAGTAGATGGCGATGTATTTGAAGTTAAAATTATGCCTACTGGATTTATGAATGTTCAAGAAACAGATAAAGGACCATTTACTCCAGTTGAAGGTGGAATTTTATCATCAATGCAAGGTATGGTTATAAAATTAAAAGTCAATGTTGGAGATAAAGTCCAAAAAGGATCTACTGTTGCTGTTCTTGAAGCTATGAAGATGGAAAATGATGTACAATCTGATACTCAAGGGGTTGTTAAAGAAATCTTTGTAGAACCTGGTGATGCAGTTAATGCAGGCGATATTTTAATGGTTATTGAATAATTATTTTTTTTTAAATAGGAATTTTTTCCTATATTTTTTTTACATTATTTTTTTTTAAAAAATCAGTTATATTTTTTCTTTTTTTTAGTTAATTTTCATATTCAGTTGGATCTGTTATATTTAATTTTTTAAAAGCTCTTTTACGTCTCATACAAGATTCACATATTCCGCAATGTTTTTCATTACCTGTATAACATGAATAGCTTAAATCCATTGGTGCATTTACTTTAAGGCCTAATTCTACAATTTCAACTTTATCTAAATCAATAGCTGGAGCTTCAATACTTATTTCATCTGGTGAACCTATTTGTATAAGTTCATTGTATTTTTCTAAAAATTCCTCTGAATTATCTGGAAATGTTTCTGCTTCTTCCTTGTCCCAGCCAACAATTATTTTACTAGCTCCTTCTGCTTCTGCAAATGAAATAGCTATTGCTGTAAATAAAATATTTCTTCCTGGAACCCAAACAGATTCTGCACTTTCTTTAGTTTTATCTAAATCATCTAAATCTTTTTCATCTAATTTAGGAACATTCTCTTCTGAAGTTAAAGATGATTTACTTATCTTGCCTAACCATTTAAGATCCATTACAGTGTGTTTTGCATTAAGTTTTTTACAAATTTCTTTTGATGCTTTTATTTCTTGAGTACTAGCTTTTTGCCCATAATCAAAAGTTAATCCATGAATTTCATATTCATTAGAAAATTTTGCAGTTGCAACTGTAGAATCTAATCCTCCTGATAGGACAGCTATTGCTTTTTTAACCATTTATTCACCTTCAGGTATTTGTTCTAAATAATCCCTTATCATAGTATTTGCAATATTTCTAACTTCACTAAGAGCCATATCTTCATTAATAGCTATTATTTTAATATCTTCAAATTCTGGTTTATATGAAATTATTTCATCATTATTAAAACCTATTTTAAAACGGATTTGATAAACTTGTCCATTCATCTCAATTTTTAAAGGTAATATTTCACGATTTGCAACAGACCTATGAGTATCTTCAGAAATTCTTATTCCAAGTGTTCCTGTTTCTTTAAATAAAACATCAACTAAATGATCAGTGTTTTCTTCTTTTGATATTATTTTAAGAATGTATCCAGGTCTATTTTTTTTCATTATTGTTGGAATTACACATACATCAGATGCTCCTTCAACTAAAAGGTTATTAAACAAGTATCCAATATCTTCTCCAGATAAATGATCAATATTTGTTTCAATTACATTAATTTTTTGTTTTTTACTTATTTTTTCAGTTTCAATTATTCTTAAAACGTTTGGAAAATCAAAATCTTTAGTACCTGCGCCATATGCAGAGTTTATTGGATTTATTGTAGGAATGAATTCTTCAAATTCATCACAAATTTCCATATATATTGCAGAACCTGTTGGAGTTGCAAGTTCTGTATTTATTGGACCACCAAAACATTTCGCTCCTTTTAAAATATTCATTGTTGCAGGTGATGGAATTGGAATTTGTCCATGTTGTGATTTAGTAGTTCCTCCACCTAATGCTATTGGAAGACCAATTATAACTTCTTCATCTAATTTTAAATCAAAATATGCAGAAATTGACCCTATAATATCTGCAACTGCATCTGCAGCACCTACTTCATGAAAATGAATATCAGCTAATGATTTTCCATGAACTTTAGATTCACTTTGAGCTAACCTTTCAAAAACATTTTTAGACATTTCTAAAATTTCTAAATCTAAATCTAAATCGTCTATTTTATCTATTAAATCATTATATTTTATTGATTTTGTTTTGTTAATTGTTTTTACATTACAATATGTTGATTCAATCCCTGATTTGTTTATTTTATCAAAATGAACTTCAACTCCTCCAAAATCTTCTGCAGCATATTCCATTATCGTTTTAATTTTATTCTCATCAGCACCTAAATTTACTAATGCTCCTACAATCATATTCCCAGATATTCCTGCATTTTGAGGGTCGATAATTATTGTCATAATATTAATTAATATGCTATGAATTATATAATTTATTATAATTGATTAAAAATCAGGTTTTTTTATGAGTGAAAATAATTTAAATGTTATATCTACAAAAGAAGGAGTAGTTATTACAAATCCTAATCATTTTTTAGCTTTCAGTGATTTTGAAGTAAGTGATGGTATAGATATCATTGAAAATATAAATATTTTATCTAATGCATCTTTAAATGAGGATATTGATTTTGAAAACATTGCAGAATCAAGTGAAAAGTTTAATGAATCAAATAATGTAGAAGGAAGCTATATTGGGCAAAATTTTAAAAGTACTGAGTTTTTAAGAAATTCTTATGAAAATTTAGAGCTATTTACATTTTTATCAAGTGATGTAAGTGTTGATGATTTTACAGATGAATTAAAGGTTGCAAATACTTCAATAGGTTTTGAAAATGCTCAAATTGATATAGGTCATGTTATTTTTATAAACAAAGTTTTATCTCCTAAATTACTTTTAAAAACATATAAAACAGTTTTAAAAATCAAATCAGAATTTTTTGAATCTCTTAATTTACCAATTCATATTAAAAATATCTTAAATAATAATGATTTTCTATGTATTGCATCTAATGTAGCAGAAAGTACTTTTGAAGAAGAGAACATTATTGATGAAAGTGTAGATATTGTAAATGCTCAATATGATGATAATGAAATTGACTTTAAAGACTTTAAAATAGCTATTGAAGATGCAGTTATAATAAGTTGTGAAGATGCTTTAGAAAAACTTAAATTAAGTTTTGGTATATTAGATTATTTAGTATCTGAAGGAATTTTAATTGGAGATTTAGTTGAAGCTGGAATGGAATTATGTGTTGGTGTTGAGGTAACTGATGAGCTTAAAGAAAAACTAGAAAAACAAATTCTTGAATCTTTAACTGATATAAATGTAATAACTCTTTTAATGGCAGCTATTAGATCTGAAGATGATTTATCTAATAATAAAATTCGTGAAATAGATGTTTCAGATGATCCAGCATATTTATATACAGATGAAGTATTAGGTTTAGCTATTTCTAATCAAATAGCTGGAACAAAAGCTACATTTAATTTTAAGCGTTATGATGAAGCAAAACCTGGAATAATTTATGGTTTAGGCCCAATGCTTGATGATATTTTTGCAGGTTTAATTGCAGGATGTATGTCTAAAATTTTTGAGAAATGATACTATGGAAGAAAAACATTCTTTATTACATTCATTTTTAGGACTTATAACTTTTTCAACAGTTATTCCTTTAAGAGTTCATACTACTTTAGAAAATATGACTCGTTTAACATGGTTATGGCCTTTTGTTCATTTATTTATTGGATTTTTAGGAGCTTTAATTGGATATTTATGTTTGGATATTCTTAATTTCTCTTCTTTATTATCTGGAGCTATTGTTTATGCATTCTTTTTAATTATTACAGGATTTAATCATATTGATGGTTTGATGGATATGGCTGATGCTGTAATGGTTCATGGGGATTCAGCTAAAAAATTACGAGTTATGAAAGATTCTATTGTTGGAACTGGTGGAATTACTACCTTTTTTATTGTAGCTTTAATTACAGTTTTAACAATTACAAATTTATTAGAATTTAATTTTATTGTAGGTATTATAATAGCTGAAGTTGCTTCTAAGATTTCTCTTTTAACAACTTGTATATGTTCTGCTTCTAAAAATGAAGGAATTGGAATGCATTTTATTAAATCTATGAATTTAATTAATTATTCAATTTCAATAATTATTTTTATAGCTATTTCTTATGTTATTGGAGGATTTGCAGGAATTATAGGAATACTTGGAGGGGTATTTGCAGGCGCACTAATTGCTTTAATTGCAAAATACAATTTTAATGTTGCAACTGGTGATGTACTTGGTGCTTCAAATGAATTTGGAAGAATGATTTCTTTACTTGCAATGGTTATTTTATTTGGAGTGGTTTTATGAATGTAGAAGTATTAAGGTTAGATCATAGAATTGGGAGAGATACTCGTATTACTACTCATGTTTGTCTTACTGCAAGAGCTTTTGGAGCAAGTAAAATACATCTGAGTGGTCAAGAAGATGCAAAACTAATGAAAAACGTTGAAGACATTGTAGATAGGTGGGGTGGAGATTTTAAAGTTGATTATGTTAAAAATTTTAAAAAATTCATTTTAAATTGGAGAGACAATGGTGGAAAAATTGTTCATTTGACAATGTATGGATCTCAAGCTAATGAAATTGTATCTGAAGTTCAAGAATCTAATTCAGATATTTTAATTATTGTTGGAGGTGCAAAAGTTCCAACTGAAGTTTATAAAAATTCTGATTGGAATGTTTCTGTTACAACACAACCTCATTCTGAAGTGTCTTCTTTAGCTGTATTTCAACACTTATTAATGGATGGTCAAGAATTTAATTTAGATTTTGAAGACCCTGTTTTTGAAGTTATACCAACAGCTCATGGAAAAAATGTTAATATTCATAATGAAAATAAAGAGTAATTATTTAATGGTAACAATTTTTTATTTTTGAGTGAATTTTTCAATTGGCTTAAATTTTCTTTAATCAGTCAAAGAAAGCTTTATATATCTTTAAAATCAAATTATAATTTATATTAACGTTATAAAAAATGAGAGGATAATATGGCAAAACCAATTAAACCAACACCTACTTTAGAAGGTGAAGCTGCAGAAGCTTTTTTAAAGAAAATGAATGAGCCTCCCACTGAAAAAGATAAAGAATTTAGTAAAAAACTAAAAAAACTTCGATCTGAAAGAAAAATTCATTTTCAATCATAATTTTGTAATATTTTGAAATAGTATGAATGTTTGAGATGGATTTCTTTCTTTTGCTTTATTTAATTTTTTAATTTCTTCTTCTGTATTGTTTAGAAGTTCAAAGTTTATTTTTATATAAAAATCATATGCTTTAGCATATCCTTCGACAATAATAAATTTCATTCCAATTTTAGTGGAAAATTCTTCCACAATTTCACTAATTGTATGTTCCATAAAATTTGTACCTATGCCTTGCCTAGAATATTTATTAGATATTGCGAATCTACCTATTTTTATGGATGGGACTACTTTCAGTTTAGGGGCATGTTTTTTTATGGATTTTTTTATTTCATCATTAGTTTTTTTATTTTCAATGTATCTGTTAGCAATGTAACAAAACCTATAATTTCACTATCACAAACAATTAATTGAGTAACATTTAAATTTTCAGATTGTTGACATAATGCATCATTAATTAAAAAATCATTTAATTCATCATCACCACAATTAAAATTACTTAATTCATGTTTTGATGATAATTTTTCAAAGATGTAATTTTCTTTTATATATTCCGAATCCATAATAAAAAACCCTGTTTTATTCATAAATTAATCAATCGTTATTGTAATTATTTAATTAAAGTATTATTTAACTTTGATTGTTATTTAAAAGTTATATTGCATAGTATTATGAATTTTAACCTCTTTTAAAAATATTTATGCTAAAAATTAATACAAAAGATTTAATATATACATAAAATAAATTTATTTTTGTTATAAATTTAATCAAAAATTATACAAATTTATAGGAGAGTAATTATTATGGCAATTAAAGAAGGAGATTTTGTTAAAATAGATTTTACTGGTAAAATAGCTGAAACTGGAGATGTTTTTGATACAACTTATGAAGAAACTGCAAAAGATGCAGATATTTTTGTTGAAGAGAAAACTTATGCACCAATACCAATTGTTGTTGGAGGTAATCATCTTTTACCAGCACTTGATGAAGCTATTGTTGGTATGAAAAAAGGAGATTCTAAAAATTTAGAAGTTGAAAGTAAAGATGCTTTTGGTGATAGAGATTCTAGCTTAATTGAACTTATACCAGTTAAAGAATTTAAAAAACAAGGTATGACTCCTGTTCCAGGTATGAAAATTACTGCAGAAAATAACACTGGAAAAATTTTAACTGTTAATGGTGGAAGAGTAAAAGTTGATTTTAACCATGAATTAGCTGGTAAAGATCTTGTTTATGATTTTGAAGTTGTTGAAGTAATCGAAGATGATGAAGAAAAAATTAAAAGTATGATTCAACTTCACTATGCTTATCCTAACATGGATATTGATAAAACTGAAATTACCTTTGATGGAAAAGTTGTTAACATCAAATTAGATGAAATTACAAAATTCGATCAAAAATCTTACATGGATGTAACTTTTGCAAGATTTAGAATTGCTAAAGATATCTGGGAAAACATGGATGTTGAAAAAGTCAATTTCCTTGATGAGTTTGAAAAAAGAGTAGAAGAACCTGAAGAAACTGAAGAAGAGGAATAATCTTCTTCTAAATTATTTATTTTTAAACATTACTTTTTTAAATTTTATTTTAATTAATACTTATTTTACTTTATTAAAATTAGAATCAAAGATATAAACATTTAAATTTTTTCTCCTCTTCCAGCTTTTGCAGTATCTTTTAGAGAATCCATATTTTCATCACTTATCATTCCTTTTATATCATTCAATGTCTTTTTTCTTGGAATTATTTCCATATTTCCTTGTTCATTTATTTTTAATGAAATTTTATCATTTTCTTTTATTCCCAATTCTTCTACTAATTCTATAGGTATTGTCACTTTATATCCTTTATTTATTTTACTATCAAACATGTTAATGCCTCTTATAATAAATATATTTTTAAATACTTTTTCCATGAGCACAAGCCACAATTCCAGGAATATTTTCTACTTTTAATTTGTAAATAGCTTCAATTCCTTCCTCAGATAATGCAACACATTTTTTTTCTTTTATTGAATCTGTTAAAAGTGCAGCTACTGGTGGTGTAATTACAAAAATAGAATTATTTTTATTTAATGATTCAATAGTTTTTAAAGATAAAGATCCTTTTCCAATATGAATTTTAACTCCATTTTCTGATAAAAATGGTATTGAGTTTTCAATTTCTTCTTTATTACTAGTTGTTGGAGCTATTCCTGCATTACTTACAGCTGTATGCATAATAGCTATTTTATTTATATCAATTAATGGATTTCCATTTTTTACTGAATCTACAAGTTTAGGTAATGCTGCATCACGACCTGTGTATATTTCTCCTGAAATAGCTATTTTATCTCCAACTTTTAACTTAGCTATTTCTTCATTTTCAACAGGTGTGTTTATTGGAATCATATTAATTATTGTATTTTTTAAACTTTATAAAATTTTTTTCAAGTTAAAATTTTTACAAATATTTTCATAAAATTAAGTTTTTTTCTTAGTTTTTTTCATTTAGTTTTAGAAGTTTTTTAAATTTTTCCCATGTTTATATCAAGTTTTAATATATTTTATAAAAGCAATGATTTATTTAATGTTAAAACAAATTTATAATATTACTATTATATAGGAGATTATAATGATAAAAATAGACGAAGATTTATGCAAAGGATGTCATCTTTGTGTCTTTATATGTTATAAGAATGTTTATATGATTTCTTCAACAACTAATAAGAAAGGAGTTGCACTACCTTATCCTAAATATGAGAAAGAGTGTACTAGTTGCGGAGACTGCGAACTTATATGTCCTGATCAAGCAATTGATGTTGGAGTTGAAAAACATTGGTGGTTAAAGGAGAATTCAAACTGGAAATTTAATCCAAATTTCTCAAAAATAAAACAAGGAGATTAATATGACAGAAGAATTATTTATTCAAGGTAATGAAGCATGTGCGGAAGGAGCTTTAAGAGCTGGATGTAGATTTTTTGGTGGTTATCCAATTACTCCATCTACTGAAGTAGCTGAATATTTAGCTCGTAACCTTCCAAAACATGGTGGATCATTTGTTCAAATGGAAGATGAAATAGCAGCTGCAGGATCAATTATTGGAGGGTCATGGGGTGGTTCAAAATCTATGACTGCAACTTCAGGTCCGGGATTTTCACTTATGCAGGAAAATATTGGTTATGCATTTATAACAGAAACTCCAATTGTAATTGTTGATGTTCAAAGAGGATCTCCTTCAACTGGTCAGCCAACTATGGCTGCTCAAGGAGATATGATGCAAGCTCGTTGGGGTTCTCATGGAGATTATGAACCAATTGCATTATCACCTTCCTCTGTTCAAGAATACTTTGATTTTACAATTAGAGCATTTAATTTATCAGAAAAATTTAGAACTCCTGTTTTTATTATGGCTGATGAGATTATTGGTCATATGAGGGAAAAAATTGTAATTCCTGATAAAATTGATATTACTCCAAGAGTAATGCCTGATAAAGAGAACTTTTTACCATTTAAAAATTCAGATGAGGTTAATCCAATGCCTTCCTTTGGTCAAGGGTATGATATTCATGTTACTGGTTTAACTCATGATGAACGTGGTTATCCTGATGCAAATAATCCTAAAACTCATGATATACTTGTTAGAAGATTAACTAATAAGATTTTAGATAATAAAGATGAGATTATTTCTGTTGAAAAATCACATTGTGATGATGCAGATATTGTTTTAGTTACATATGGTGCTCCATTTAGATCAGCTATTACAGCAGTTAAAGATGCTAGAGAAGAAGGCCTTAAAGTAGGTTATCTTAAAATTAATACACCATGGCCTTTCCCAGAAGAAGAAATTAAAGAAATAGCCAAAACTGCAGAGGATATAATAGTTGTTGAAATGAACTTAGGTCAAATGTATTGGGAAGTTGAAAGAGTAGCATGCTCTCAATCTAATACTCATTTAATTGGTAAAATTGGAGGGGAATTACCTCATCCAAATGAAATTTTATCTAAAATTGAAGAAATAGGAGGTAAATAATATGTCTGATGAAAAATCTCCATTTTTAAAATATTTAAGAGAAGATAGACTTCCACATATCTTTTGTTCTGGTTGTGGAATTGGAACAATTATGAATGGATTTATTCAAGGTATGGAAGATGCTGAAATGGATTTTGATAATATAGCTATGGTTTCTGGTATTGGCTGTTCTTCAAGAATACCTGGTTATATGAAATGTGATTCTCTCCATACTACTCATGGGAGAGCTATTAGTTTTGCAACAGGATTAAAAACATCAAATTCAGATTTAGATGTCGTAGTATTTACTGGTGATGGAGATGCTGCAGCTATTGGTGGAAATCATTTAATTCATGCTGCAAGACGTAATATTAACCTTACTGTTATATGTATTAATAATAATATTTATGGAATGACTGGTGGTCAAATTAGTCCAACTTCTCCTCATAAAAGTTATGGAAGTACAGCTCCTTATGGTGTTGATGAATATCCATTTAAACTAGCTGAACTTGTTACAGCAGCAGGTGCAAGTTATGCTGCAAGATGGACAACATTAAAAGTAGATGACATGGTTAGATCAATTAGAGATGCTTTAAAAAATCCAGGATTTTCCTTTGTTGAAATAGTATCACAATGTCCAACTTACTATGGGCGTAAAAACAAATTAAAAACTCCTGTTGATATGGCATCTTACTTTAAAAATAATACAATTTTTACATCTGAACTTCCATCATATACTGAAAAAGAATTAGAAGGAAAAATTGTTGTAGGGGAATTTGTTAATAAGCAAAAAGGAGAATTTGTAGATAATATTAAAAATTTATCTAAATCACATTATGGAAAAGATCCTTTAATTTATTCTGCATATTCAGAGGATTTTGATTAATTGGGAGGTTTTTATATGAGAAAAGAAATTAGAATAGCTGGATTTGGAGGTCAAGGTGTTATTTTAGCTGGAATTATTTTAGGTAAAGCAGCATCTCTTTTTGATCATAATGATGCAGTTCAAACCCAATCATATGGACCTGAAGCTCGTGGAGGAGCTTCTAAATGTGAAGTTATAATTAGTGATGAAGAAATTGATTATCCTAAAGTAAAACATCCTGATATATTAGTAGCTATGTCTCATGAATCAGCATTAAAATATATGCTTGATTTAAAAGACAATGGTATTTTTATCATTGATCCTGGAAGAGTAATTGAAAGTGAAATTGAAGATTTTGTAAAAGAACATAATATTACATTATATAGAGCTCCAGCTACTGAAACTGCAGAAAACGAAATTGGACTTAAAATTGTTGCAAATATTGTAATGATTGGAGCAATTACAAAAATTACAGGGGTTATATCAAAAGAAGCTGCAATAAAAGCTATTGAAGATAGTGTACCTCATGGAACAGAGAAGAAAAATATAGAAGCTTTTGAAGCAGGTTATAATTTAGTTTAGGGGTTTTTAAAAATGAAGTTTTTTGAACACAATGCAAAAAAAATCTTTAAAAAAGAAGGAATAGCTATTTTAGAAGGCCATGTTGCCTACTCACCAAGTGAAGCTATGGAAATTACATCAGAAATGGATGAACCAGTAGTACTTAAATCCCAAGTTTTAATTGGAGGAAGAGGTAAAGCTGGTGGAATTAAATTTGCAGATGATCCTGGAGAAGCTTTTTCAATAGCTGAAGAATTACTTGATATGGATATTAAAGGGGAAAAAGTAAAACATTTACTTGTTGAGAAAAAAGCAAATATTTTACAAGAGTTTTTTGTAAGTGTTTCTATAGATCGTAACGAGAAAAAACCAGTTATAATAGCTAGCCGCGAAGGTGGAGTTGAAATAGAAAACTTAGCTATTACAAATCCTGAAAAAATTATAAAATATTATCCAAATCCTTTAGAAGAATTTTTACCTTATGAAGCTCGTGAAATTGCTCGTAAAATGGGTGTATCTTCTGATTTGATTTCTCCAGTTGGAACAATAATTTGGAAACTATTTAATGTATTTAATAAATATGATGCAGAAACTGCTGAGATAAATCCATTAGCTTTAACTGATGAAGGTTTAATTGCAGCTGATGCAAAACTTGAAATTGAAAATGATTCTTTATTTAGACATCCAGATTTAGTAGAACTAAACTCCTTTAAAAAGAAAGAATTAGATTTTGTAAAACTTGATGGAGATATTGCTGTTATTGGTAATGGTGCGGGTTTAACTTTAACTGGTATGGATATGATAAAACTTAATGGAGGGAAACCTGCTACATTTTTAGATATTGGTGGTGGAGCTTCTGAAAATACTATTAAAAAAGCTCTTAATATAGTTTTAAACTATCCTCCTGTAAAAGTAGTCTTTTTAAATGTTTTAGGTGGAATTACTCGTGCAGATGATGTTGCAAGAGGAATTATTAAAGTTTTAGAAAAATCTAAAAGAAAAGTCAATATTGTCATTCGTTTAACAGGAACTAATGAAGAAGAAGGACAAAGGCTACTTGAAGAAGCTGGAATTCCATATGATATATCAATGGAAAAGGCTGCTAAAAAGGCTGTAGAAATTTGTAATTCTTTAAAATAATTAAATAATCTTGCTCTGATAATTTCAGAGCTATTTACTATTTTTTTTATAATTTATTTTATTTTTAATAACAATTATGAATTTTATTAATAAATTTTTTCAATTTCATCTCTAAAACTTTCAACATCAATTAATTTAATTTAAAGAGTCTGGATAAAAAAATACATTATTAACTGGTGAAAACATGGGAGAACCTTTTAAAAACATTTTTAATGAAGAATTTTTCAATGAATATACAAAAGCTCTAAAAAATGTAATTGGGGATTTTGATGAACAATTATTTTTATCTCAAATTATGGATGATAAATGGGAAAATAAAGGAATAGTAGACAGAGGAAGACACCTCTCTACAACATTAAAAAATATTTTACCTTCAGATTATAAAACTGCAACAGATAATATCATTGAATTAATAAATTATCTAAAAGAAACTCCATATTGGTCAAAAGTACAGGATACAGGATTTGGTTTATCATTAGAATATGGATTTTTAGGAGGATATGTTGGAGACTATGGATTAGATGATTATGAAACATCTATTGAAACCATAGAAGAAATCACGCAATTTACAAGTTGTGAAGGAGCAGTTCGACCTTTTATCTTAAAATATCCTGATGAAATGATGAAACAAATGTTGATTTGGTCTAAACATGAAAATTGGGCTGTAAGACGAGTTTCATCAGAAGGTTGCCGTCCAAGACTTCCATGGCATATGGCATTACCTAACTTAAAGGAAAATCCATCTTCTATAATTCCAATTTTAGAAAATCTAAAAAATGATCCTTCAGAATCTGTAAGAAAAAGTGTTGCAAATAATTTAAATGATATAGTAAAAGATAATCCTAAAATAGTCATTGATTTAGTAAAAAAATGGAAAGGAGAATCAAAAAATACTGATTGGATTATTAAACATGGTTGTAGAACACTATTAAAACAAGGTAATAGTGAAGTGATGGAATTATTTGGTTTTGGATCTATAGAAAATATTAAAATAGAGGATTTTCATATATCAACTCCTAAAGTTAAAATTGGAGAATCATTAGAATTTAATTTTAAATTATTGAATAATATTGATGAAAAAAGCAAAATACGACTGGAATATGCAATTTATTATCAAAAAGCAAATGGAACATTATCAAAGAAAGTTTATAAAATTAGTGAAAAAGAATATAAAGAAAATTCAGTAACATTGATTAATAGAAAACAATCTTTTAAGTTAATAACAACAAGGAAGTTCCATCTTGGACTACATAAGATTTCCATAATAATTAATGGAAATGAGTTTGAAAAACATGATTTTGAACTGATTGAATAAAATATTTTTAGAAAATCATTTTATTTTAGTTAAACAACATGATTTATTTCAAAATCATTTTTACTAGTTATTATTGTGAATTGATAAATATAAATAATCTAAAAAACAGATAATATATTAGTGATTTATTATGGGTTTTTGTAAAGATTGTAAACACTATGGTTTAGTAGATGATTATTACAGGGGCGGTCGATGGGAGAACGGATGTACTCTAACAGGTGAAGAAACAGGTGACACTTTTTCTTGTGATAGATTTGAACCAAATTATTTATAATTACTTCTTTTTTTATTTTTCCATTTTTAACAATGTTCTTTCTTAGAAAATTATTAAATTAAAACAATATAAATTATTTAGAGATATTTCCGATTTTTCCCTATATATTATAAATAAATATTTTTTTTAATAATTCTTTTTCATTGATTTAAAATGAAAATATTGTAATTATAATTAAATATTGTGTTTTTTATCTATTTTAAGCTATTTAATTAATAAAATAAAGATTTATATGATATTAAATATAAATTAATCCTTAGGGGGCAGATATATTGCTTCCGTTTTGGAGGTGAAAAAAATTAATAAAAAAAACTTGTTAGAACTGTTGAGTATCATAAAGTTAGCACTTGAAATACTCAAACAGTTCAAATAGATTAAGGGGCTAATTCCCCTTAACTATTACAAGTTATTATATATTTTTAATAATATATAAATTTTATTAATAAATTTTTTCACTTTCACCTCTAAAATTTAGAAAATTATTCTAGAAGTACTACTCGACTTATTTCAGAGTCATTTACTATTTCTCTTCCGCATTCTTCTCCTATTTTTGTTGCAAAATCAACTACTTCATCGAATGTTGGCATGTTATCGAGTGTTAATCTATCTCTTGATGAGCCTACACACATGTAAGCTTTTATCTCTACAAAGTTAGGATCTGCTTTTTCAATTAATTTTCCATACTCTTTAGGATTTATCATGTTTTTGCCTTTAACTGTGGTTACTCTTATACATGTTCTACTTTGAAAACTACTTAGTGTTTCTAGTGATTCATTTAAATTGTTCCAACCATCTTTTATTTGTGGGTTGCATAATTCATCATATGTTTTTTTGTCAGGTGCGTCTAAGGATAGGTATAGTTGGTATGGTTCTGTTTCTAGGTTTTTTAATTTTTCAACAAACTGACCATTACTTACAAGAAATGTTGTAAAATTTCTTTTTTTAAATTCCTGAATCAACTGACTAATTTCAGGGTATAATGTAGGTTCGCCTGCTAGTGAAATAGCTGCATTTGTTGGGGTTTTAGATTCTAATAATTTATCTTTATTTGCATTATCATTACCAAAAAATCCACATAATAATTTATTTTGAGCTTCAATAGCTTCATCTATAATAATTCCAGGTTCATCATATTCACCAGACCATTTGGATTGACTATTTGAGAAATCTCTCCAACAAAATTCACATTTTTGCTGACAAAATGGAACAGCTGGTGACATTTGAAGACATCTATGACTTTCAATTCCATAAAACTTTTCCTTATAACAAACTCCTTTATCTAAAAGGCTTTGTCTTGTCCAATGGCAGATTTTAACAGCAGAATGTTTATAATCTCCTACAAATCTATATCCACTATACTCTAGTTTTTTTCGTGCATCGTGAGAAAGTGTCATTAAAATTATTTTTATTATTTCAATCTTTTAAATTTTGTCTTAAAAAAACAAAATTTTAAATAAATTCTTTTTAATAAATATTAATATATTAAAAATCTTTAAAAAGGTGATTCAACTGTATAAACTTAAAAGTCCTATTGTCATATTAAATTTTAAAACTTATTTAGAATCAAGTGGAGAAAATGCATTAAATTTAGCAAAAGCTCTTGAAAGTGCTGGTGAAGAATCAGGTATAACTATGGTAGCATCTCCTCAAGCAGCAGATATTTATAGAATTAAAGATGAAACTTCAATTTTACTTTTATCTCAACATATTGATCCTATAAGTCCTGGAGGAAATACAGGAGCTAATTTATTTGAAACTTTACTTGATAATGGTATTGATGGTAGTTTATTAAATCATTCTGAGAAAAGAATGGAACTTGCAGATATTGATTTAATTACACAAAAATTAAATGAAAATCAGTTGATTTCATGTATTTGTTCAAATAATGTTTCAACTAGTATGGCAGCAGCTAGTTTAAATCCTACATTTGTAGCTATTGAACCTCCTGAATTAATCGGTACAGGAATTCCAGTTTCAAAAGCAGAACCTGAAGTTGTTGAAGGCTCAGTTAAGAATGTTCGAAAAATTAATAAAGATGTTAAAGTTTTATGTGGTGCAGGAATATCAACTGGAGAAGATATGGCTCAAGCTATTGAATTAGGTGCAGAAGGAGTTTTACTTGCATCAGGTATTATAAAAGCAGATAATCCTAAAGAAGCTTTACTTGATTTGGTAAGTAAAATTTAATAATTTAAATTTTCTTCCCAGTTTCAATCTTTTTTCTAACT
Organism: Methanobrevibacter sp. OttesenSCG-928-I08; assembly: GCA_030266405.1. Lineage (GTDB taxonomy): Archaea > Methanobacteriota > Methanobacteria > Methanobacteriales > Methanobacteriaceae > JAHKLT01. Next base: position 33,861 of record JAJDHW010000001.1, on the reverse strand, counting down.
TCTCTTAATACTTTTTTATCTAATTCTTTTTCATAGCTATTTATAAACTTCACAACAGAATCTTTATCTACTTTTACAAGTTCTCTAAGTGCCCAAGAAAGAGCTTTACTTATCATAGCTTCATAATCATTAACTGCCAAGGCACATATTTCTAAAGTTCTTTTAGGATCTCCTTTTCCACCATTAGCTTTTTGATTAAGAGCTATTGTTGCTGAAAGTGGAATTCTACGTATCCAAACATTACTAGATTTAAAATAATCTTTAACAAATTCAAGATCTATTTTTCCTTCTCTTAGGCAATATCCAATAATATTTATAGAATATAATCTACTAAAACCCAATTATCAAGATTTTGACCTAAAAATTCAATATCCTCAATTGTTAATTTATCTAAAACATTTTTATAAGAACCTAAATACTTATAAGCTATTCTATGAACTTCAAAAATATCTGTTGAAACTAGCTCTTTTGTAAATTCAATTTTATCATCAACATTATAATCTTTTGTTTCTATTTTCATATCTTTTAAAATAAGGTCTTGATTTTTAGAATTAACGCCAATTATTTTAAGTTTACTTGGATAGGATTTAAGTCCGTATTCTAATCTTTTTTCTTCAGATGAATTTTCTAATGATTTAATTAGATTTTTTATAATGTTATGATTATTTTTCATAATGAATCTGAATTTATTTTAATTTAAATAAAGTTTTTTTTAAAATTTTTTCTTATTTTTATTAAATAAGAATCCACAAGAAATATATACTACTTAAACCATATATTAATGTATCAGTTTTTAAAGGAGGTGGTAATGTGGTTAATAAAAAAATTATATTTGCTATAATCATGGTTTTTGTAGTTTTAGTAGGAATCGTTGCAGTTACTTCTTATAGTTTTGATAATAATCAGGCTCAATCTAAGAATCTTGTAAAAACTCCTAATACATATTGTCCTAATTATGATGATTGTAGAAATGATTATTGCAAATTTTTGTATAGTGGTACATCTAAAGAAAATACCAATCAAGCAAATAACAACTATAATTATAAAGAAAACACAGTAAATAATAATTATGGGCATAATCATAATAACAATTATTGTGATAATTATCCAGATTGTCCTAATTATAATCAGAAATCACAACAAACACCTAATTCCTACGCTCATCATGGTGAAAATGGTCATGGATACCGCCATGGACGAAATTAATATTTAATAATTTTTTCTTTTTTTTTTTTTAAACATTTTTATATTTTAATTTTTTTCATATATAGTGAATAATAATTTTAATCTTTCTTATATCAATTATAAATTTTTAGATATTTCTAAAATAAATTATTTAAAAAAGAAGTATAAGAGTTTATAAAACTCTTATTATATTTGAAGTTGAATATCCATTAGATGTTGCTGTTGCAATATAACTTCCTGAATCGAGAGTAATATTTAATTTAACTTTTCCATCTGATTTAGTAGTCTTGTTATAAAAGATTCCATGTATGTTTATAATAACAGTTTGATTAGCAAAAGGATTTCCTTCACAATCAAATACTTCTATATCATATGTTTTATTTTCTCCTTTATTCATAGTTACATCATGCCCTATGACTGTTGGTAAAACTTTAATGATATTTGTTAATCTCTCACCATTAATTGGATGTGAAACAGTTAATTTATATTCTCCAGGATTTAATTTTATATCTAATTTAGCTATTCCTTCATTGTTTGTTGATTTATTATAGAATTTTCCATTAACATTCATAGTAACAATACTATTATTTAAAGGATTACCTAGATTATCTAATAATTTCACATAGTATTGCGAATCATTACAATAATATTTAGTTAAATCACTTGCATTAATTGTAGAATAAACAGAAACTAAATTAGTTATAGTTTCATTTGTAATTGGGTGTGAAACACTTAGTTCATAATTTCCTGGATTTAAATTAATGTTTAATTTAGCTATTCCAGTATTGTTAGTTGTTTTATAATAACATCTACCATTGATATTTATACATACAGTAACATTAGTTAATGGCTTTCCATTTTCATCTAATAGCTTTACATAATAATGTGTGCCATTTTTATAATATTTTTCAATATCATTACCTATGATTCTACTTAAAACTTCAATTGTGTTATTAGTTTTAGCTTCATTATAATTTTCAGATTCATTAAAATTAACAAATACTATATAATTTCCTGGATTTAGATTAATACATAAACAAGCTTCACCTTTATCATTTGTAGCTTTTTTATAAGTTATATTATTAACAGTTAAATAAACAGTCATATTTTTTAAAATATTTCCATGTTTATCTTTTAAAGTAACAATGTATTCTTCTCCACTTTTATAAAATATGCTAATATTTTCTCCAATTAAAAAAACATCAGCTTTATCAACAAAAATATTTTGACTTTTTTCAAGTCCATTAAAGTTTTTATCTCCACTGTATGAAATTAATAAATCATGGTGTCCACTAGATAATTCTAAATTAGAAATTGTTGCTTTTCCATTGATTATTTGTGCTGTTTTGCTGTTTATTGTTATGTTTCCTGTTTCGTTACCTTCGAAATATATTGTGATTGTTTGGTTTTCTCCATAAATCATGTTTTCTGTTTTTATGGTGAAGTTGGTGTTTGTTTTGTTTATTGTGATTGTGTATTGTTTTTCTAGTTTGTTGTAGTTTTCATCTCCGTTGTATGTTATTGTTAGTGTCTGTGTTCCAGCGTTTAGTCCTAGGTTGTTGAATGTTGCTTTTCCATTTATTATGTTTACTGTTTTGCTACCTATTGTTACGTTTCCTGTTTCGTTACCTTTGAAATATATTGTGATTGTTTGGTTTTCTCCATAAATCATGTTTTCTGTTTTTATGGTGAAGTTGGTGTTTGTTTTGTTTATTGTGATTGTGTATTGTTTTTCTAGTTTGTTGTAGTTTTCATCTCCGTTGTATGTTATTGTTAGTGTATGGGTCCCGGCGTTTAGTCCTAGGTTGTCGAATGTTGCTTTTCCATTGATTATGTTGACTGTTTTACTACCTATTGTTACGTTTCCTGTTTCGTCGTTTTCGAATGTGATTATGATTGTTTGGTTTTCTCCATAGACAGTGTTTTTACTTTCAATTGTAAAAATAGGATTCTTTTTTGTACTATCTAATATTCCTATTTTAACTATAGTTCTTCCACCCTCATATGATCCTGTAACTGGAAATATTCCTTTTTGATTAATTACAATTAAATAATTATAAATTCCTTTATAATAGTTAGATAATATGAATTCGCCAATTTGATTAACATTTAATGTAATATTTTGACCTACTATTATATTTCCATTATCATCAGTTATAACTGCAGTTAAATTGACATTACTACCGCATGCTGAGTAAATTGTTTCATTATTTAAAATAGTTAAAGTCATATTACTTGTAATAGTTCCATTATTATAGATTTTCTCAGGATTATCACTAATCATCTTATTTTGTTCTAAAAATAAATTACCTTCATTATAAATTAAAATTTTTTCATTAGATGATTTAAAAATACAATCAATTATGCTTAAAATTTCATATTTTCCATTATTATAAATAATATTCTCATTTGTGGTGTTACTCATGAAGCTACTTTGACTGATTATAGAATCACTTTTCACATTGAAAATTGCCTCACCTTCTTTTGCATGATTTTTAATGAAAGTACTATTATTTATTTTTAGATTGATAGTATTATAGTTTGCAATTGCTCCACCTGTTTCATTTGCATTGTTTTCTATGAATGTGTTATTGTATATGGTGTAATTTACATTATTTAATTCATAAATTGCACCGCCTTCATGAATTGCAGTGTTTTTACTAAATTGATTATTGTCTATTTTAGAATTGTTATTATAAATACTATATAATGATCCTCCGTAGGCTGCTTTGTTTTCAGTGAATTTGTTGTTGTTTATTGTTGTTTCATTACTTTTGATGTTGTATATTGCTCCACCAAATTTTGCTTCATTTTCAGTGAATTCATTATTATCTATGTCTGTTTTATTGTTTTTGATGTTGTATATTGCCCCACCGTATTTTGCATGGTTATTAGTAAAATTATTAATAGTTATTAGTGTTTCATTGTTTTTGAGAGAATATATTGCTCCTCCGTAGTCTGCATGGTTTTCAGTGAATTCATTATTATCTATGTTTGTTTCATTACTTTTGATGTTGTATATTGCTCCACCTTCTTTTGCATAATTGTCTTCAAATGCATTACTAGTTATTTTTGTTTCATAGTTTGTTAGTGCATATATTGCTCCACCATAATTTGCTTCGTTGTTGTTGAAATTATTATTACTTATTTTACTATTACTTAATGCAATATATATTGCTCCACCTTCATCTGCTTGGTTGTTAATAAATGTAGATTTGCTTATTAAAAAATTAAGACAATAACTTACTATTGCTCCACCATCTTCAATTGCAATGTTATTGTTAAAGGTACAGTTGTTTATTGTAAAATTATCAGTAAACATTTCAGTTATATGGATTGCTCCACCATATGTTGCATTATTACTTGTGAATGAACTGTCATTTATTATGATATATTTAGAATTGCTATTGTATATTCCTCCACCTTTTTTAGTTGCAGTATTTTTGATAAATATACTGTTAGTTATTATTAAGTAATAACCACCGTGGTTATTATTGATTGCTCCTCCATTTTCTCCTGCTTTGTTGTTGGTGAATGTGCTGTTATTTATTATTAAATAGTAGCCTCCATCTTTATTATTGATTGCTCCACCTTCATTTGCTTTGTTGTTTGTGAATGTACAATTGTTTATTGTTAAGTTTTGAGATCCTAAATCATTGTTGATTGCTCCACCATATTCTATTGCTTTGTTGTTTGTGAATGTGCTGTTAGTTATTGTGAAATTATAACCTCCATTATCACTGTTGATTGCTCCACCATTTTTCTTTGCATTGTTGTTGGTAAATGTGTTGTTAGTTATTATGAAATCCATACATAAATGTTTATCGATTGCTCCGCCTTTTTCATTTGCAGTGTTGTTGGTGAATATACAATGAATTAATGTTATATTAGTTGATGCAGTACTTAAAATTGCTCCACCAGTTGTACTTACATTATTATTTCTAAATATACAATTGATTACAGTATAATTATTAGTTAAAAGACATTTAACAGCTCCTCCTTCTATTGCTGTGTTGTTGGTGAATGTACTGTTAGTCATTGTAAAACTTGTAGTTAAAAGATCACTGATTGCTCCTCCTTTTTTTGCATTGTTGTTGGTGAATATGTTGTTATTTCCTTTAAAATTATTGTATAAATAGTTCTGTATTGCTCCTCCTTCTTTGGCTGTGTTGTTGTTGAATATGCTGTTATTTATCACAATATTACTGTTATGGTTAAGTATTGCTCCTCCATCTCTTCCTGTATTATTGGCAAATACACAATTGATTATTGTTAAACCATTAGTTTCTTTGTTGTAGATTGCTCCTCCTTCATAATGATTTCCATTTATAAAGTTTAGGTTTTTGATTGTTATGTTCTCTCCACGTATTTTAAATATTCGTGATTCATTATTTGCATTAATTGTAAAGCCATTTCCGTTTATTGTAAAATTACTTCTATATATGCTCACACCATGGTAAAATTTATTGTCGGTGCTTTTATTATAAGTGTAATTTTCTTCTAAATTTACTTCGTTAGTTTGTTCGTTATTTATTTTTTCTTCTAGTGTTGAGAAGTCTCCTTCTGCAGATACTAAGTTTATTGAAAACAGTAATATCATTAAAAATATTCCTGTTTGAACTATCTTTTGATATTTCATTGATTAGTAGTCTCCTAACTTATTTTTTATATACTTACATCCAACAATATTATTGTTCATTGGTAAATACATAAACTATTTTGTAAAAAAATATTATTTATACTTTGTCATTGATTTTATTATAAAATTTTTTTATAATTAGAATAAATTTTAACAGTTTTTAAATATTAATTAAATTAATTGAATTTAAAACTGTTCGTAAATAGCTTTTAATAAAATATTGTTTTATCTAATTAATTTTAAAACTAAAATTATTCATAATGCTTCTTATTTTAAAATCTTTAAATAAAACATAAAATTTTAAATAGAATGCAACTCCAAAATTATAATATTTATAAATTATATTGTGTGTAAAGATGGCAAAAGAGTTTAACACTATTGATGATTTTGATGTTAAAGATAAAACAGTACTTGTAAGAATTGATATTAATTCTCCTGTTGATCCTTCAGATGGATTTATTTTAGATGATACTAGGATGAGACTTCATTCTAAAACTGTTAAAGAGCTTTCAGCTAAAGGAGCTAAAGTGGTTCTTCTAGCTCATCAAAGTAGACCTGGAAAAAATGATTTTACAACTTTAAAACAACATGCTGATGAATTTTCAAAAATTCTTAATTTAAATGTTAAATATGTTGATTCTATTTTCTCAAATGATGCAAAAGAAGCTATTAAAAATTTAAAAGCACATGAAATTCTTTTACTTGAAAATGTAAGGTTCTTCTCAGAAGAATCATTATCTAGGGAACCTATTGATCAATCAAACTCTATTTTAGTTAAAGAACTATCTCCTTTAATTTCTTTTTATGTAAATGATGCTTTTGCAACAGCTCATAGATCTCAACCATCACTCGTTGGTTTTACAGTTAATAATCCTTCAGCAGCTGGCAGAGTAATGGAAGAGGAGATTACAATTATTCAAAATGCTTTAAATTCAGTTAAAAAACCTTGTGTGTTTTTACTTGGTGGTATGAAACCTGAAGATTCTTTTGATGTTATAGAAAATGTTTTAAAAAATGGAACTGCTGATTATATTTTAACAACAGGAATTGTAGCAAATATAACATTATGGGCATCTGGATATGATATTGGAAAAATTAATAAACAATTTATTACAGATAGGGGATATTTAGAAATTGTTGAAGAAGCTAAAGAATTAATTAAAGAATTTCCAGATAAAATGATATATCCTAATGATGTAGCTATTGAAAAAGATGGTAAAAGAGAAGATGTTAATATAAATTCAATTCCAAATTATCCTATTTTTGATATTGGTATAAATACAATTAAAGAATATGCACAGATTATAAGGGATGCTAAAACAATTTTTGCAAATGGTCCTGCAGGAGTATTTGAAAAACCAGAATTTGCTATTGGAACAGAAGATTTAATAAATGCAATAGCTTCATCAAAAGGATTTTCAATTATTGGTGGAGGCCACATTGCAGCTGCTACTGCTAGTTTAGGTTATGAGGATAAAATGGATCATGTAAGTAGTGGTGGTGGAGCTTGTATTAGTTTACTTGCTGGTAAAAAGTTAGCAGCAGTTGAAGCTTTAAAAGATTCAGCTAATAAAAATCCACTTTAATTATTTTATTAAACTCATTTTTTAATTCAATTGCACTTAATTTAGGATTATCACTATTCATTATAGCAGATACTACTGAAATTCCTTTAATACCAGTATCTTTAAATTCTTTTATATTATCAAGTGTAATTCCACCAATAGCTACAACAGGTATTGAAATTGATTTTGTAATATTTTTTAAATCATTTTTTGTAATTTTAGGAGCATCATCTTTAGATGAAGTATTAAATAATGCTCCAGAACCTATATAATCCGCACCATCTTTTTCAGCTTTTTGAGCTTCCTCTATTGTTGAAGCTGAAACACCTATGATTTTATCAGGGCCTATGATTTGTCTTACCTTAGAACACGGCATATCATCTTGACCTACATGAACTCCTTCTGCATTAATAGCTAGTGCAACATCTAATCTATCATTTATAATTAATGGAACATTATATTTTGATGTAATAGCTTTAACTTTTAAAGATAATTCATAAAAATCTTTTGTAGAGCTACTTTTCTCTCTTATTTGAACTAAACTAACTCCTCCTTTAATTGATTCTTCAATTATATTTAAAAATTCTTTTTCATCTTTATTATTTGTAACTAAGTACAATGAATAGTCTATAGATTTCATTCTATCAAATAAATATTTCCTTTACTAATGATTTCATCAGAATCTAATAAAAATAAGTAATCAATTAATTTACTTCTAAATGTACCAGTTCCTAGGTTTTTATTATTAACATACTCTCTAGCTTTCTCACCAGCTATGCTCATAAGTAAACTACTAGTTATACTTCCAATAAATGGATCATTAAAAGCTAAAAAGGAACCTACTATTGAAGATAACATACATCCACTACCTGTAATTTTTTCCATCATTTCATTTCCATTTTCAATAGCTATTATTAAATTACCATCAGAAATTATATCTATTGGTCCACTAGCTATTACAATAGAATTTGTTTTTAAAGCTATTTTTTTAACTATTTCTCCATTTTCTGAAAGATTTTCTTTAGTAATGATATCATCTTTAGATACATCTACTCCTTTTCCTTTTATATTGTTTGATAAATCTATTTCAAGTAATCTAGCTATTGCTTTAACTTCAGACATATTGCCTCTAATAGCTTGAATATTATAATTTGTAATTAAATCTATTGTGATTTCATTTCTTAATTTACTTATTCCACATCCAACAGGATCTAATATAATTGGGGTATTTGTTTTACTTGCATATTCACAGCTTTTTTTAATAGCAGCTATTTGAAATTTACTTAATTTTCCAATATTAATTACAAGACTATCTGCAATTTCTACAATTTCTTCAACTTCTGCATCATCGTCTGCCATGATTGGAGAAGCACCAATAGCTAGTATTGCATTAGCACAATCATTTACTGTTACAAAATTAGTTATACAATGAGTTAAAGGGTTTTTTTCTTTAACTTTATCCATAGCATCTGGGATTTTATTGATAATTTTATTCATATTAATTTATATTATAAAATATATTTTAAATAATTAATCTAAAAATTTTTTTAGTATAAAAATAGTAAAGTATTTAAGAGAATTTATACAAAATGTATATTGTTATATTCTTATATAATATCGCCTCGGTAGCTCAGTCTGGTGGAGCGCGAGACTTGTAATCTCGTGGTCGCGGGTTCAATTCCCGTCCGGGGCTTTTAAGTAAAAAATCATTTTACATTCTGTTTTTTACTTTAAAAAAATAGCTATATTAAGTTTTCAATATATGAAATCAATGATAATCTTTATATGCTATTAATTATATACTATTAAATATATCTTATATGAAGCATGTATGTTTTATGGGACCGTAGGGTAGCTTGGTCGATCCTTTGGGCTTTGGGAGCCTGAGACTCCGGTTCAAATCCGGGCGGTCCCATTTTATAACCCGCCTTAGCTCAATTTGGCAGAGCGTTGGACTGTAGATCCAAATGTTGCTGGTTCAAGTCCGGCAGGCGGGATTTACAATTTTATATATAAAATATTTTAAAAATAATTTTAAAATTTTAATATTTATTTGTAATTTTACTGAAAAGTAAAAACATTTATATACTAGTAGTTTGATATTGTATCTATGAATGTATATTGTCTATAATATAGATTATATTATGGACTATTTGATACTATTATTAGAAATGCTATTTTATTAATCCTGCCCTGGTGGTGTAGGGGCTATCATGCGGGCCTGTCGAGCCCGCGACTCGGGTTCAAATCCCGGCCAGGGCGCTTTTAATTATATAAAAGCTTTAATAATATAATAGTAGATTTACCAAGGGCCCGTAGCTCAGTCTGGCAGAGCGCTTGGCTTTTAACCAAGCGGCCGCGGGTTCAATTCCCGTCGGGCCCGTTTCTGATTTTATACTTTGAATTTTCTAGCTGGAGGAAAATATTTTGAAAATGGATATTTTAAAACATAATCTTGTTCCAAAACATGAAATCATGTCTGATTCTGAAATTAAAAAAACTTTTAAAGATTTAGATTATGAGACCAAAAATTTACCTAAAATTAAACTTAGTGATCCTGTTGTTAAAAACATTGATGCTAAAATTGGAGATATATTAAAAATTACACGTAACAGCCAAACTGCTGGTACGTTTATTACTTATAGAATTGTTGAAAAATAATCTTTAATTTCATTTATTTTTATTTTTTTTATTTTAAATTTTTAAAGATTTATATTTTAGATATTATAATGGAGGAAGTCCATGAAGAATAATACATGGGGATTAGTAGACGCATTTTTTAATAAATATGATTTGGTTGATCACCATATAAAATCATATAATGACTTTGTTAATAATAGAATACAAAATATTATAGATATTACAGAACCTATAACTTTAGAAAACGGTAAATATACTTTAAAAACTGGTAAAGTTTCTATAGAAAAACCTTTTACTAAAGAAGCAGATGGTTCAAAAAGTATGATTTTTCCTACAGAAGCTAGGTTAAGAAACTTGAATTATTCTGCACATATGTATCTTGAAATGGCATTAAACGAAGAAGGAGAAGATAATCCTTTGGAAAATGTATATATTGGAGAATTACCTTTAATGCTTAAATCTGATATATGTCATTTAAATGGCTTAGACAAAGATGAGCTAGTTGCACAAGGTGAAGATCCTCAAGATCCTGGAGGTTATTTCATTGTAAATGGTTCAGAAAGAGCTGTTGTAACAATGGAAGAAATCGCACCAAACAAAATCATCCTTGAAAGATTAGGTGAGATTGAAGAGAGAAGAGCTAAAGCTATTGTTACTTCAATTAAAAGTGGATTCAGAGCTAGAATCTCCTTAGAATATAAAAAACCTCGTAAAACTGGTGTTTTCTTAAGAATTTCATTCCCATATGTTCCAGGAGAAATTCCACTTGTTATTTTACTTAGGGCTTTAGGTTTTACTACTGATGAAGAAATTATTACTTCAATTTCTGATAACTTTAATTTCCAAATGATTATTGCAGATGATATTCAAGTTTCTGATGCTGCTTTAAAATTAGATGCTAATGAAATGGAAGGACTTTCAAAAGAAGAAAGAAATGAATATTTACAAACTGCAGCTATTAAATATATTGGTAATCGTGTTGCTAAAGGCATGACTGAAGAATATCGTATTAAACGTGCAGAAGATGTTATAGATCGTTATTTATTACCTCATATGGGTATTGAAACTGAAAAACGTGATGTTAAAGCAGTTTATTTAGCTGAAATGACTGAAATGTTACTTCAAGTTATTCACGAACAAAGGGAACCTCACGATAAGGATCACTACACTAACAAAAGACTTAGAGTCTCTGGTGACTTGATGGAAGATTTATTCAGAGTTGCTTTTACAAGCCTTACAAGAGATATGACCTATCAACTTGAAAGAAGTATTTCAAGAGGTAAAGAGCTTTCAATTAAACAAGCTGTAAGAAGTGATGTTTTAACAGAAAACATTAAACATGCTATTGCAACAGGTAATTGGGTTGGTGGAAGAGCTGGTGTAAGTCAATTATTAGATCGTACTAGTTATATGGGTACACTTTCACATTTAAGAAGAGTGGTATCTCCACTTACAAGAAGTCAACCTCACTTTGAAGCTAGGGATTTGCACCCTACTCAGTTTGGTAAAATTTGTCCTAATGAAACTCCAGAAGGACCTAATTGTGGATTGGTTAAAAATTTAGCATTATTATGTAATATTTCAGAAGGTTCAGATACTGATGAAATTAAGGATGTTATTAAAAAGATGAATGTTTTGGAGGAATAAAGTGTCAAACGCTAAAATATATATTAATGGGGAGCTCATAGGTTCATGTAAAGATCCAGTCGAGTTTACTAATGAAATGAGAGCTAAAAGAAGATCTGGTGAAGTTTCACATGAAATGAATATTACTCATTATTCAGAAAATGATGAAATTTATATATTTAATGATCCTGGTAGAGCTAGAAGACCACTTATTATTGTAGAAGAAGGAAAACCTCTTTTAAAAGAAGAACATATTAATAAAATAGCTAAAAATACCTTAAAATGGGATGATTTAATAAATACAGGTATTGTGGAATATTTAGATGCTGAAGAAGAAGAAAATTCCTATATATCAATGGGTTTCAATGATTTAAATAAAGATCATACTCATATGGAAATTGATCCAGCTACTATGCTTGGAATTTGTGCAGGTATTATTCCTTTCTCCGATCACAATTCATCTCCAAGAAACACTATGGAAGCAGGGATGACAAAACAAGCTTTAGGTTTATATGTATCTAATTATGCTTTACGTACTGATACAAGAGCTCATCTTTTACATCATCCCCAAACTCCTATTGTAAAAACACGTATTATTGATGCTACTAATTATGATAAAAGACCATCTGGTCAGAATTTCGTTGTTGCATTAATGTCTTATGAAGGATATAATATGGAAGATGCAATGGTTATTAATAAATCTTCCTTAGAAAGAGGCCTTGCAAGAAGTTCATTTTTCAGAGCTTATGATACTGCTGAGAAAAGATATCCTGGTGGTCAAGAAGATAAATTCGAAGTACCTGATAAAAATGTTAAAGGATACAGATCTGATGAAGCTTACAGACATTTAGATGAAGATGGTATTATTAATCCAGAATCAGCTGTTGGATCTGGTGATGTATTAATTGGAAAAACTTCTCCTCCTAGATTTTTAGAAGAAATTGATGAATTTGGAACTGTTGCTGAGAAAAGAAGAGAAACATCTGTTACAGTAAGACATGGTGAGAAAGGTATTGTTGATGCAGTATTACTTACTGAAACTGTTGAAGGTAGTAGACTTGCAAAAATCAGAGTTCGTGATACAAGACAACCTGAGTTTGGAGATAAATTTGCATCAAGACACGGGCAAAAAGGGGTTTTAGGACTTATTTTATCACAAGAAGATGTTCCTTTCACAGAAGATGGTGTGGTACCTGATTTAATAGTAAATCCTCACGCAATTCCTTCAAGGATGTCTGTTGGACAAGTACTTGAAATGGTTGCAGGTAAAGCTGGATGTATGGAAGGAGAAAGAGTTGATGGAACTCCTTTTAATCAAGAGTTAGAAGCTGAATTAAAACAAACTCTTATAGATAATGGATTTGAATCAGCAGGTTGTGAATCATTATATAATGGTGTAACTGGAGAGAGAATTGAAGCTGAAATCTTTATTGGAGTAGCATATTATCAGAAATTACATCACATGACTACTGATAAAGTTTATGCACGTTCTAGAGGGCCTGTTCAAGTTCTTACACGTCAACCTACTGAAGGTAGAGCACGTGAAGGTGGTTTAAGATTTGGAGAAATGGAAAGAGATTGTCTTATTGCACATGGTGCTGCTCTTACATTGAAAGAAAGACTTTTAGATGAATCTGATAAGTATGAAGCTATTGTTTGTGGAGATTGTGGAATGCTTGCAATATATGATAAGAATAAAAATAAAATATATTGCCCAATTTGTGGAGACACCGAGACTTATCCGGTAGAAATTTCATATGCATTTAAATTATTATTAGATGAACTTAAGAGTTTATGTATATTCCCTAAATTAGTATTAGGAGATAAAACATAATTATCATTATTATAAATATTTTAAGGAGCCAATATTTTGAACAAATTTTTTAAAAAAATTGCACAAATAAACTTCGGACTTATGTCTCCAGAAGATATACGTAAGATGTCTGTAGTTAAAATTGAAACTCCAGATACTTATGATGAGGATGGATATCCAATTGAAAATGGTTTAATGGATCCTCATTTAGGTGTTATTGACCCAAGTTTAAAATGTAGATCTTGTGGTTTTAGAGGAGGAGAATGTCAAGGACATTTTGGTAGTATTGATTTAGCACGACCTGTTATTCATGTTGGTTTTGGAGATGTTATCCATAAAATTTTACGTTCAACATGTAATGTCTGTGGTAGAATTTTATTAGATAATTCTGAAATCGAGGAATATAAAACTAAAATAGATAATGCAATTGAACAAGGCGAAAGTCTTAATGACATTATTAAAGAAGTTTATAATCTTGCTAAAAAAGATGCTTGTCCTCATTGTGAAGCTGAACAAGAAGAAATTAAAATTGATAAACCTATTTCTATTATAGAAGGGGATTATAAATTAACTCCTAGTGAAGTTAGAGAAAAACTTGAAAAAATCACAGATGATGATGCATATATTTTAGGAGTAAATCCTAAAGTAGCAAGACCTGAATGGTTGGTTTTAACTGTTTTACCTGTTCCTCCAGTTACAGTTAGACCTTCAATTACATTAGATACTGGTGAGAGATCTGAGGATGATTTAACTCATAAATTAGTTGATATTTTAAGAATTAATCAAAGATTAGTTGAAAACATGGAAGCTGGTGCTCCTCAACTTATTGTAGAAGATTTATGGGAATTATTACAATATCATGTAACTACTTACTTTGATAATGAAGCTTCTGGTGTTCCTCCAGCAAGACACAGATCTGGTAGGCCTCTTAAAACATTAGCTCAAAGACTTAAAGGGAAAGAAGGAAGATTCAGAAGTAATCTTTCTGGTAAACGTGTAAATTTCTCAGCACGTACTGTTATATCTCCTGATCCTAATATTAGTATTAATGAAGTTGGTGTTCCTGAAATGATAGCTAAAGAAGTTACTGTACCTTCTCATGTTAATGAATGGAATATTGACAAAATGAAAGAATACATTGAAAACGGACCTGATGTTCACCCTGGAGCTAACTATGTTATTCGTCTTGATGGACGTAAAATCAGAGTTTACGATGAAACTAAAGAAGCTATTCTTGAAAAATTAGAACCAGGTTATATTGTTGAGAGACATTTAAGTGATGGAGATATGGTTTTATTTAATCGTCAACCTTCACTTCACAGAATGTCTATGATGGCTCATGAAGTTAAAGTTCTTCCATATAAAACATTCAGACTTAATTTATGTGTATGTCCTCCATACAATGCAGATTTTGATGGGGATGAAATGAACATGCACGTTTTCCAAACTGATGAATCTAGAGCTGAAGCTAAATCTTTAATGAGAGTTCAGGAACATATTTTATCTCCAAGGTTTGGTGGACCAATTATTGGTGCGATTCACGATCATATTTCTGGTGCTTATCTTTTAACTCGTGAAGGTTCTACTTTTACTGAAGAACAAGCTTTACAAATTATTAGAAAATCTCATTTACCTATTCCTAAACGTAAAAATGAAGATTGGACTGGTAAAGAATTGTTTAGTTTACTTCTTCCTGATGATTTAAATATTTCTTATAAAGCAGAAATTTGTAAAAAATGTGATAATTGTTTACAAGAAGCATGTGAACATGATGGTTATGTTGTAATCAAGGATGGACAATTATTACATGGAGCTATGGATGAAAAAGCTTATGGATCTTTCTCAGGTAAAATCTTAGATACTATAATGAAAGAATATGGTCCAAGTAGAACTAGGGAATTTTTAGATAGATCTACTGATTTAGCTATTTGTGGAATTATGAAAACAGGAATTACTACAAGTACTAATGATGAGGAAATTCCTGATGAAGCTCAAGACAGAATTAATGCTCACTTATTTTCAGCTGAAGAAAAGGTAGATAAATTAGTTATTGCTTATGAAGAAGGTGAACTTGAAGCATTACCTGGCAGAAGCTTAGAAGAAACTTTAGAGATGAAAATCATGCAAGTTCTTGGTGAAGCTAGGGATAAATCTGGGGAAATTGCTGAAAGTTACTTTGGAATGGATAATCACTCTGTTGTTATGGCACTTACTGGTGCAAGAGCATCTATGTTGAATCTTACTCAAATTACTGCTTGTGTAGGACAACAATCTGTTCGTGGTGGCCGTATTCATAGGGGATATATTGAAAGAACATTACCTCACTTTAGGAAAAATGAATTAGGGGCAAAAGCTAAAGGATTTGTTCACTCTAGTTATAAAGAAGGACTTGATCCTATTGAATTCTTTTTCCATGCAATGGGGGGAAGAGAAGGATTAGTTGATACAGCTATTCGTACAGCTCAAAGTGGATATATGCAAAGAAGACTTGTAAATGCTCTTCAAGACTTACAAGTTAAACCATCTGGACTTGTTACAGATAATAGGGGAATGGTTATTCAAACTATGTTTGGTGAAGATGGTGTAGATCCTGCAAAAAGTGATTATGGTAAAGCTGCAGATTTAGATAAACTTATAGATCAGATGAGGATTAAATAAGAGGTGTAACTATGGATAAAACAATAAAAAAAGTTGAAAAAGCTTTGAAAAAAGCTAAAATAGAATTCCCAGAAAGTTACATTGATGATTTGGCTAAAGCATATATTAGAAAAGACTTAACTGATAAAGAGTTAGATGAATTAATTATTAAAGTTAAAAATGCCTATGACCGAGCTCATGTCGAAGCTGGAGAGGCGGTTGGTACAGTAGCTGCACAATCTGTTGGTGAACCTGGTACTCAGATGACTATGCGTACTTTTCACTATGCAGGAGTAGCAGAATTAAATGTTACTCTAGGTCTTCCAAGACTTATTGAGATTGTAGATGCAAGAAAAAAGATTTCTACACCGACTATGGATATTTACTTTGATGAAGAGAAAAATCAAGATGAAGAATTCGTTAAAAAATTTGCTAATCGTATTGGTAAAAGTACTTTAAACGATATTCTTGAAGACTTTAATTTAAATTATGCTGATATGAAAGTTGAAGCTATAATTGATAATAAAAAAGTTGAAGATAGAAGACTTGATTTTATAGATATTATTGCAAAAATAGAAAAGAACTTTAAAAAAGCTGTTATTAAAGATAATGTTATTTCATTAGAACCTGCTAAGCAAACTATTAGGGAGCTTCGTCTTTTAGCTGATAAAGTCCGTGACTTACAAATCAGTGGTATTAAAGATATAGGTAAAGTAATTATTCGTAAAGAAAGTGAATGGATTATTCATACTGAAGGTTCAAACCTTGGAGATGTCTTAAAAGAAGATGGTATTGACAAAGTTAGAACTACTACAAATGATATTCATGAGATTGAAACTGTTTTAGGTATTGAAGCAGCTCGTAATTCTATAATTAATGAAGCTCAACGTACTCTTGGTGAACAGGGACTTTCTGTTGATGTTAGACATATTATGCTTGTTGCTGATATGATGACTTCTGAAGGTATTGTTAAATCTATTGGACGTCATGGTATTAGTGGTGAAAAATCAAGTGTTCTTGCTCGTGCAGCATTCGAAGAAACAGGTAAACATCTTCTTCGCGCAAGTATTCGTGGAGAAAATGATAATTTATCTGGAATCATTGAAAATATTATTATTGGACAACCAATCCCTCTTGGTACCGGATCAGTAGGTGTCAAAATGGCAAATCAAAATAAATAAGGAGGAAAGATGATGGACGTAGAAAGAGGAATCAGAGTAGCTGTAGATACTGGTGATGTAACTTTAGGCTCTGAAAAATCAATTCAATCTTTAAAATTAGGTAAGGGGAAGCTTGTTGTTGTTGCACAAAATAGCCCTAAAGAAATTATTGAAGATGTAGAATATTATTCCAACCTTTCAGAAATTCCTTTCTATACTTACGAAGGTACAAGTGTAGATTTAGGTTCTGTATGTGGAAAACCATTCACCGTGGCTACTTTGGTCATAAACGATCCAGGAGATTCTACTATACTCGAATCATTGGGGTAGATTTAATTGACTATTAAATTTAGCGCTAACGAAATAAGATATATAGCTTTATTTGAAAATATGACTGGGGCTATGGTCAAAGACTGTATCATTGACGATGAAAATGGAAAAGTCACTTTCGTTGTTAAAAATGGTGATATGGGTTTAGCTATTGGTAAAGGTGGAAGTACTGTAACTAAAGTTCAAAAAGCAGTTGATAAAGGTGTTGAAATCATTGAATTATCTGATGATCCAACTGAATTTATTAAAAATCTTTTAGCTCCTGCAGAACTTCAAACTATTAAAGTACTTCAAAAAGAATCTGGTGAAAAAATAGCTACTGTTGCTACAGACACCACTAATAAAAAAATAGCTATTGGAAAAAATGGAATTAATATTGAAAGAGCTAAACTTATAGCTAAAAGACAACAAAATATAAGTAATATTATTTTAAAATAATTTTTACTTATTTTTTTTATTTTTTTTATTAGATTTTTACATTAATTTTTATTATTTTTGCACATTTTTATTTATTTTATTATAATATACAATAACTTTATATGTGTTTATTTACATATTTTATACTAAGATATTTCTTACAAGGTATAGGTTATTGTTATATTTTTTAACATTTTGGCTGTAACTGGTGTGCAATTTAGTTATAGTACAACTATATTTCTTTGTCATATCTTTAATGGATAGATATATCATTGACATATTAAAGAATTTTTCATACGTATTTTTCAATGTTTTTTGTTGGTTTACTAGATTATTCCAGCTTTATTTATCTAAAAATATTCTAAATATAATTAGCTAATTATATTAATTATCAATAAATAGCTATTATTTTAGTTATTATTGATTTCATATGGTTTATAAATCAAATTCTACTTATTTATGGGGTTTAGATTGTACATAATATCTCGAGAATGTATAAATCACAGCGGTGGACTCTGTATTTATTTATAAGAATTTATTATTATTAATCATAATTTTAAAAAAATTTAAAGAGGAAAAAAATTATGCCAGGACTTTTCGCTGCAAAAAAACTTAAAAAAAATAGACAAAATTTTAAGTGGAAAGATGTAGATTATAAGAGAAAAGCTTTACGTTTGGATATCAAAGCAGATCCTCTTGGGGGATCACCTCAAGCTAGAGGAATTGTTATTGAGAAAGTTGGTATCGAAGCTAAACAGCCAAACTCAGCTATTCGTAAATGTGTTCGTGTTCAATTAATCAAAAACGGTAAACAATTAACCGCATTTGCACCAGGTGATGGTGC
Organism: Methanobrevibacter sp. OttesenSCG-928-I08; assembly: GCA_030266405.1. Classification (GTDB taxonomy): domain Archaea; phylum Methanobacteriota; class Methanobacteria; order Methanobacteriales; family Methanobacteriaceae; genus JAHKLT01. The sequence goes on along the minus strand of JAJDHW010000001.1, from coordinate 15,005 downwards.
TATTGGTTTTATTGATGAGCACGATGAAGTAATGATTGAAGGAATCGGTGGACCATCCGGAAGATCTATGGGAGATATTCCTGGAGTTCGTTGGAAAGTTTCCAAAGTTAACAACGTTGCTTTAGAACAGATGGTTAGTGGAAAAATAGAGAAACCTGTAAGATAGGTGATTATTTATGAGTAAATTATTTGATAAATGGGATCTAAGTGAAGTAAAAGTAGATGACTTAGGTTTAGTAAAATATATTTGTTTAGATGAAACTATTGTTCCTCATACTTCTGGTAGACATGTTAAAAGACAGTTTGCTAAATCTAAAGTTTCTATTATAGAAAGATTAATGAATAAAGTTATGAGAACTCATATTAATTCAGGAAAGAAAAATAAAGCTTACAATATTGTAAAAGATGCTTTAGAAGTTATCAATAAAAGAACTAAAAAGAACCCTGTTCAAGTTTTAGTTACTGCAGTTGAAAATACTTCTCCTCGTGAAGAAACTACTCGTATTAAATACGGTGGTATTGGTTATCAAGTAGCAGTAGATATAGCTCCTCAAAGAAGAGTAGATTTATCTTTAGGATTTTTAACTAGAGGAACTTTACAATCTGCTTTTAAAAATAAAAGATCAGTAGCAGAATGTTTAGCTGATGAATTAATACTTGCTTCTGAAGAAGATTCAAGAAGTTTTGCTTTACAAAAGAAAGAGGAAAAAGAAAGAGTAGCTAAAGCAGCTCATTAATTATAGGTGATTTATTTGAGTAGACGAGACAAAATGATTGAAAAAATCAAGGATTTGATGTACAAACCTGATTCAATCAGAAATATTGGTATTTGTGCCCACATTGATCACGGAAAAACAACATTATCTGATAACCTTTTAGCAGGTGCAGGTATGATTTCCGAAGAGCTTGCTGGAGACCAAAGATTTTTGGATTTTGATGAACAAGAACAAGCTCGTGGAATCACTATTGATGCAGCTAACGTTTCAATGGTTCACAAATTTAAAGATGATGAATTTTTAATCAACTTAATTGATACTCCAGGACACGTTGATTTCGGTGGAGACGTAACTCGTGCAATGAGAGCTGTAGATGGTGCAGTTGTTGTTGTATGTGCTGTTGAAGGTATTATGCCTCAAACTGAAACTGTACTTAGACAAGCTTTAAAAGAAAATGTTAAGCCAGTTTTATTTATTAATAAAGTTGATAGATTAATCAATGAATTAAAATTAGAACCTGAAGAATTACAAAATAGGTTCTTAAAAATTATTGCAGAAGCTAATAAACTTATTAGAAGTATGGCTCCAGAAGATAAAAAAGATGAATGGAAAGCTGATGTTGCAGATGGTAGTGTAGCTTTTGGTTCAGCATACCACAATTGGGCTATTAATGTTCCAATTATGCAAGAAACTGGAATCAATTTTAAAGATATTATTGATATGTGTAATGATGATAAACAAAAAGAACTTGCTCAAAAAGTTCCTTTATCTGAAGTTTTACTTGGTATGGTAGTAGAACATTTACCTTCTCCTAAAATATCTCAAGCTTATAGGGTTCCTAGTATTTGGGATGGGGATATTGAGTCTCCTGCTGGTCAATGTATGATTAATACAGACCCTGATGGACCACTTGCAGTTATGGTTACTAATGTATCTGTAGATAAACATGCAGGTGAAATAGCTACTGGTAGAGTTTATGGTGGAAATATTGAAAAAGGTACTGAAGTATTCTTAGTTGGTTCTCATAGTAAATCAAGAGTACAACAAGTAGGTGTATACTTTGGACCTGAAAGAGTTAACACTGATACTGTTCCTGCAGGTAATATTGTATATATTGCTGGTGCTAAAGGAGCTATTGCAGGGGAAACTATTTGTTCTCCAGATGATAAAATTAAAGAATTTGAAGGCTTAGAACATATTTCAGAACCTGTAGTTACTGTAGCTGTTGAAGCAAAAAATACTAAAGATTTACCAAAATTAATTGAAGTATTAAGACAAGTTGCTAAAGAAGATCCAACTGTTAAAATTGAAATTAATGAAGAAACTGGTGAACATTTAGTATCAGGTATGGGAGAACTTCATTTAGAAGTTATTAGTTACAGAATTAATGAAAAAGGTGTAGATATACAAACTTCTGAACCTATTGTTGTTTACAGAGAAACTGTAGCTGGAACTGCAGGACCTGTTGAAGGTAAATCTCCAAACAAACATAATAGATTCTATATTGAAATTGAACCTTTAGAACCTGCAATATTTGAAGCTTTACAAAATGGTCAACTTAAAGAAGGAAGAGTTAAAGGTAAAGAAACTGCTCAAGACTTTATGGAATTAGGTATGGATAAAGAAGAAGCTAGAAGAGTTTGGGATGTATACAGTAAAAGTATGTTCCTTAACATGACTAGAGGTATTCAATACTTAGATGAAGTAAAAGAGCTCTTACTTGAAGGATTTGAATCTGCAATGAATGAAGGTCCAGTTGCTAATGAAATAGCTATGGGATTAAAATTCAAACTTGTCGATGCAAAACTTCACGAAGATGCAGTTCACAGAGGGCCTGCACAAGTATTACCTTCTATTAGGAAGGCTATTTATGGATCTATGATGCTTGCTAACCCTACTTTACTTGAACCAATACAAAAAGTATTTATTAATGTACCTCAAGATTACATGGGTTCCTCAACTAGGGAAGTTCAAAATAGAAGAGGTCAAATTGTAAATATGGAACAAGATGGTGACATGGTTACTATTGAATCTAAAGTTCCTGTTGCAGAAATGTTTGGATTTGCAGGTGATATTAGGTCTGCTGCTGAAGGTAGATGTTTATGGTCTACTGAAATGTCAGGATTTGAAAGATTACCTAATGAATTGCAAAAACAAATTATTAGAGAGATCAGACAAAGAAAAGGTTTATCTGATGAACCTTATGGTCCAGATCATTACTTGGGATAAACATCCCATTAAAATTTTATAAAAATAATATTTTAATAAAAATTAAATAAATTTAAAAAAAAATCATTATGTTTTTATATATTGAATTGTAAATCTATATATAAGCTAACTCTAAGCTTAATAATAATGATTTTTATCATATTAAAAAAGAGGTTTTATTATGGCAAAAGAAAAAGAACATATTAATTTAGCGTTTATTGGACACGTTGACCACGGAAAATCTACATTAGTAGGACATTTATTGTTAAAAGCTGGTGCTATTGCTGAACAACAATTAGATGATGGTGAAAACAAATTTAGATTTGTTATGGATAAATTAGGTGAAGAAAGAGAAAGAGGAGTAACTATCGATCTTGCTCACCAAAAATTCGAAACCAAAAAATACGACTACACTGTTGTAGATTGTCCTGGACACAGAGATTTTGTTAAAAACATGATTACTGGTGCTTCTCAAGCTGATGCAGCTGTACTTGTAGTAGCTGCTGATGATGGTATCATGCCACAAACTAAAGAGCACGTATTTTTAATTAAAACTTTAGGTGTAGATCAACTTATAGTAGCTATTAACAAAGTTGATTTAATAGATTATGATGAAGGTAAATTCAATGAATTAAAAGAAGAAGTTTCTACTTTAATTAAATCTGTTGGATTCAAACCTGCTGAAGTACCTTTCATACCTGTTTCTGCATTTGAAGGAGATAACATTAAAGAAAATAGTGACAATACTTCCTGGTATAAAGGACCAGCTTTAATTCCTGCATTAGATGAATTAAAAGCTCCTGAAAAACCAACCGACAAACCTTTAAGAGTTCCTATTCAAGATGTATACTCTATTACTGGTGTAGGTACTGTACCTGTTGGAAGAATCGAAACTGGTGTAATGAAAAAAGGTGAAGATGTAATATTTGAACCTGCTGGAGCTTCTGGTGAGGTAAAATCTATCGAAATGCACCACGAAATGTTTGATACTGCAGAACCTGGAGATAACGTTGGTTTCAATGTTAGAGGTGTAGGTAAAAACGATATTAGAAGAGGAGATGTTGCAGGACACACTTCTGATGCACCTACTGTTGCTAAAGAATTCGATGCACAAATTGTTGTATTACAACACCCTGGTGTTATCACCGTAGGATACACTCCTGTATTCCACTGTCACACTTCACAAGTAGCTTGTACTTTCTTAGAATTAACTAAAAAATTAAATCCTGCTACTGGTCAAGTTGAAGAAGAAAATCCTGATTTCTTAAAAACTGGTAATGCTGCAATCGTAAAAGTTAAACCAACCAAACCTATGGTTATTGAAGATGCTAAAGTTATTCCACAAATGGGTAGATTTGCTATCAGAGATATGGGACAAACTGTAGCAGCTGGTTTATGTATTGCTATTACTCCTGCTAAATAAATGGAGAATTGATTAGGATAAATATGATTTATCATATTTTCCTTTTTTATATTTAGGTTTAATCTTTTTTATTTTTCGGAGGATGAAAATGAACCAAGCGAGAATAAAACTCACAGGAACAGACCCAGAAAAACTTGCTTATGTATGCGATCAGCTTAAAAAAATAGCTGAGAGAACTGGCGTAGACTTATCTGGACCTATCCCATTACCAACTAAAAAATTAGTTGTTCCTACAAGAAAATCACCAGATGGTGAAGGAAAAGCTTCTTGGGAAAAATGGGAACTTAGAATTCATAAACGTTTAGTAGGCATCGGTGCTGATGAACGTGCTATGAGACAAGTTATGAAAGTAAATGTTCCAGACAATGTTAGTATTGAAATAGAACTTAAAAGTTAATTTATCTTAAATTTAATCTGAAATTATTTAGATTTATTCTAAATTTATTTCATGTTTTAAATTTCTTATATTGCCGAGATAGTCTAGTCTGGTAAGGCGCAGGACTTGAAATCCTGTGGAGATCTCCTCCTCCTGGGTTCAAATCCCAGTCTCGGCGTCAATTATTATTATTTTTTTATTTATTTTTTCTATTTATTTTTACTAGTTTTTAATTACTTTTTTTATTTATTTTTTCTATTTATTTTTCCTAGTTTTTAATTACTTTTTTTATTTTTTTTTAAATGAAATGTTTTATTTTTTAATATAAGATTGGTTTTTTGTTCATTTTTTATTATAAGAAATAAATAACAATATATTTATATTATTATTCTCAGAATATTATTTGATAATGATTTAATAAATAGTAGGGAGATTCAGTTTATGGAAAATAAATTTTTGAGAACATTTTTTGTTTTTTTGATAATAATTTGTTCTGTAAATTTGGTTTCTGCTGAAAATGTATCACAAGATATAAATACAGCAGAATCAATAGATGCAGGAATTATCATTGAACCTAATGCAGAAATAATTTATAATTTCCACGGGCTATATGCTCATATCAATATACGTCCTGGTGATTCTTATATTGATTTAAATGATGATATTGTCATGTGGAATGATACAGGACTTTATGAAGAAGGTATACCAATAGATAAAAATGTAACTATAGTAAATGGAATAATAGATGGAGCAAATACTGTAAGAATTTTTGATATATCAAAAAATGGTAATTTAATACTTGAAAATATAACACTACAAAACGGATATAGCTCTATTGGAGGAGGATCAATCTTAAATATGGGTATGTTAACTATTACTGGTAGTCATTTAAAGAATAATAATGTTACAGGTATGGGTGGTGCTATTGTTAATGTGGGTATGTTGACTATTACTAGTAGTTATTTAAACAATAATAGTGCTACAGAAAATGGTGGTGCTATTGTTAATGTGGGTATGTTGACTATTACTGATAGCTATTTAAACAATAATAACGCTATAAAAAATGGTGGTGCAATTCTTAATCAGGGTATGTTGACTATTACTGGTAGTTATTTAAACAATAATAGTGCTAGAGAAATGGGTGGTGTAATTGTTAATGTTGATACAATAAATATTAATGATACCTATTTTGTTGATAATTCTGCTGGTACTTTTGGTGGATCAATATATAATAGTGGAGGAAATATTTTTGTAAATGGTTCTGTTTTTGTAAATGGTTCTGCTAAATATTCTGGAGCTATTCATAGTACTGATGGTCTTCTAAAAGTTTATAATTCTAATTTTATTAATATTAGTGCTACTGAAACTGCTGGTGCTATTGGTTTAAAAGGTAATAGAGAAGTAATTATTAGTAATTCTACTTTTTTAAATACTAGTTCTATAAAAAATGCAGGAGCAATTTTTGCAGATTATAATGCATTAAATCAAAAAGGACATTTCAATAATTTAGCTATTTATGATTCTAGTTTTTTGAATTGTTCTTCTGGTTTTGGAGGCGCAATAGTCTTTTTGTTAGGTAATTTAACTATTAATAATTCTTTATTTGAATATAATGCTGCTACAGATAATGGTGGTGCTGTTTATACTTCATGGGCTAATGTTATCATTGTAAAATCTAATTTCACTTCAAATAAAGCAGAAGATGTAGATCCTTTTTCATCTAGAGGAGGCGCGTTATTCTTAGATCATTCGAATAATAATATTTCAGGATCTGTTTTTATAGATAATTTTGCAATGTTTGGTGGAGCTATTTACTCTTATGATGCAAATCCATTAGTAATAAATAATAATATATTTGATAACAATCAAGCAGATTATGGGGATGCTTTATATAGTGAGTTTGATTTGAATATTTCTCTTGTGAATAATAATTTTAATAATGATACTGTTTCTACAAACAATACTCATTATATTAGTTTTTTTGATAGTGAAGGTGTTAATATAGAATTTATTAACAATTCAATTATTCTTTCTAATTTTCCATCTAAATTTGATTTACGTGACTTTGGTTGGGTAACACCAGTTAAAAATCAAGGAGGTATTGGTGCTTGTTGGACATTTGGGACTAGTAGTGCTCTTGAATCTGCTTTATTAAAAGCTACTGGTGTTGAATATAGTTTTTCACAAAGTAATATGCAAAATACAATGTTACAATACTCAATATATGGAATGATTAATGCTCCTGAAGGTGGAGGTCTTTATACCGGGGTTAATTATCTTGTAAGCTGGTTAGGTGGACTTTCTATTGAGTATGAAAGCTATGATGAATTAGGTAAAATATCTCCTTTGTATTATAATCAGGTACAAGTTCAAGATGTAATTATATTGCATTCTAAAAATTTAGGTGATAGAGATGATTTTATTTATGCAATTAAAGATGCCATTATTAAATATGGGGCATTAGAACTTAGTTATTATGCATATCAAATTCCTCCTTATTATAATAGTAATTCAAGCGCTCAATATTCTAATGAAACAAGGGGGCCTAATCATTCTGTTGCTATTGTTGGTTGGAATGATAATTTTAGTAAAGATAATTTTTTAATTACACCTCCTGGTAATGGTGCTTTTATTTTTAAAAATAGCTGGGGAACTAATGCTGGAGATGATGGTTATTTCTATCTTTCTTATTATGATGCTTCAATATATAAAGTTGCAGGTTTTATTTTTGAAAATGATGTAATTTATAATAAAAATTACCAATATGATTTATCTGGAGAAATAGCATATGTTCCTAATTATACTATTTATGCTAATCAGTTTGTTTCTGAAAGTGATGATTTGATTGCTGCTGTTGGAACTTACTTTGAGACTGAAGGTATTGATTATTATTTGGAAATTTATGTTAATGATATCTTTGTTTATAATCAAAGTGGTATTACTCCTTTTGGTGGTTATCATACTATTCAGTTAAATGAATATATTCCAATAAAGGAAGGTGATATTTTTAAAGTGGTAATGAAATCAAATCAAGTACCACTTTCAATTATAAGTAGAGTTCATCCACAAGCTAATACTTCGTTTGTCAGTGGTGATGGTATTAATTGGGAAGATGCATATAATAAAATTTTCGAAGGAAATTATAAGGAACAAATGCATAATATTACTGGTATTATTTCTTTGAAGGTTTATACTGTGGGTTTGAGTATTTTGGGCGATGATTTAGTTAAATATTATCTTAATGGCTCTCAATTTACTGCTAGGTTTTTAGATGATGATGGTAATCCTCTGGATAATCAGACTATGCAATTTATTATTAATGGAGTTACATACAATAAAACTACGGATAGGGAAGGTTATGCTACTTTAAATATTAATTTGTTCCCTGGAAATTATAGTATTAAACTTATTAATACAAATACTAGTTATGAAAGATCTTTCAATGTCCGTGTATTAACTACATTATTTGCTAATGATTTAACTAAGTATTATCTTAATGGGTCTGCTTTCAATGTTAAAGTTTTAGATGATGAGGGTAATCTTTATAATAATACTAATGTTACTATTAAAATTAATGGTAAAACTTATACTAAAACTACTAACAGTGTAGGAATTGCTACTTTAAATATTAATTTATATCCTGGGGAGTATGTAGTGGAAACTATTGGATCAAATGGATTAACACTATTCAATAAAATCACGGTTATAGCTACATTAGTAGGTGAAGATTTAAATAAAACATTTATAGAATCAGCACAATATTTAGTAAAAGTATATGATGGAAAAGGGAAAGGATTAGCAAAAGAAAATGTAACAATTAATATAAATGGTGTAAATTATATTAAAATGACAGATAATGATGGAATAGCTAGATTAGATATAAATCTTAATCCAAATAGCTATATTGCATATGCAACATGGAATGGATACACAACAACAAACAAAGTAAATGTAATATAAAATTAAAATATGGTTTAATATATTAAAAATATATAAAAATCAGTTTTTTTTAATTAAACCATATTATTTTCTTTTTTTCTAATTTTCACATAAATATTTTTGAATTTTTAAATTTAAATCAGTTAAATTGTTTACAATATTTTCTTTTTGGAGTGAATCAATTTTTGGTCTTTTAATTATTATTATATCAATTCCAAGTTCATTTGCAGCTTCTATTTTTGCTGGAACTCCTCCAACTTCCCCACTATCTTTACTTATAATCACTTTAGCATTGATTTTTTTTATTAAATTTATATTTTCTTCTTTTGTTGAAACTCCATTTAATATTATGATATTTTCTTTTGGAATTTTTAATTCATCACACTTTTTTATAGAATTTTCTAAATTTAAAATTCTAGGATAAATTTTTTCTGGAGGAATTGATTTTAAGATATCTTTTAAAGTATTAGCTCCTGCAAGATGCAATACATTATCTTCATTCCATTTTTTAGATATTAATTTTCCTGCATCGTCAAATGAAATTACAAGATGTATCTTTTCATTAAGTGAATTTTCAAAGTTTGATGTAGGTCGCTCAAAACGAATATAAGGAATTTTCATAATTTTTGCACATTCAATAGCTGTTTGTGTTACATGTTCTGCAAAGGGATGTGTTGCATCAATAAATATATCAAAGTTTTTTTCAGTTAAAATTTTTAAAATATCTTCTTTTGGAAGAGGATTAGCTATTACACTATCACTTCCTCCTTTAATAGCAAGTGTGGAACCATATTCTGTTGTTGTAGTTGTTAAAATATAAACATCATATTCCTTTTTAAGAAATTTTATAATGTCTATTGAATCTTTTGTTCCTCCCATTAAGAAGACTCTTAATTGTTTCATAAAACTACCTTATGTGTTTTGAGGTAATAATTTATTCATTATTCTCTCAGATACTAATATTGTTAATGCAACAACAAATATTAAGATCCAATCATATATACCAATTCCAGTTGTTCTAAATATTCCTTGTAAGTATGGTATATAAAGGACAAATAACTGTAATATAAATGATGCAGCTATTGAAATACTAAAGAATTTATTTTTAACTTTTGATTGGGATCTATTATTATATGCATTAAATAGCTGATATACAACAAATAAAGTAAATGCAACACTCATAGCTTCAATTTCATTTGCTGTATTTAATTTATAAACAAATACTGCAAGTGTTCCAACTGCCATAACTATTCCAGCTACAACTATTTTAGTTAATATATTCTTATTTAAAATATCTCCATTTTCAGGTTTTCTAGTCATAAGATTATCTTCAGGACCTTCCATTCCTAAAGATTGTGCTGGAGGACCATCCATTATAATATTTATCCAAAGAATTTGGATTGGATTAAATGGTATAGGTAAACTTATTAAAGAAGCTCCAACTATAGTTAAAATAGCTCCAACATTAGTAGATACTTGGAATTTTACAAATCTTTTAATATTATCAAATATTTTACGTCCTTCTGCAATAGCTTTTATTATTGTTGCAAAATTATCATCTTGAATTACCATGTCTGAAGATTCTTTAGCTACGTCTGTTCCACTTCCCATAGCAACTCCTATTGAAGCTTTTTTAAGAGCAGGGGCATCATTTACACCATCTCCAGTCATTGAAACAATATTTCCTTGATCTTGTAATGTTTGAACAATACGCATTTTCTGTTCAGGATATACTCTTGCATAAATTTGAATATCATCAACTATTTTTAAATACTCTTCTTCAGTTAAACTTTCTAATTCTTCTCCAGTTATGACTTTACCATTTGTTAATATTCCAATTTCTCGCCCAATAGCTGCAGCTGTTTCTTGATGATCTCCAGTAATCATTATAACTTTTATTCCAGCTTTTTTACAGTCTTCAACAGCTATTTTAGCTTCTTGACGTGGAGGGTCAATCATTCCAACCATTCCAACAAATGTTAAATCTTTTTCAATATCTTCTGGATTTAAATCATCTATATTGTCAGTTGGATCCATATTTTTATATGCAAGTCCAATAACTCTTAAAGCAGAGTTAGTCATTGATTTGATTTTATTTTCAATATTTTTCTTAATTGCATCATCAATTACTTGAATATTTCCTTCATTATCAACATATTTACACATATCAAGTAAAATTTCAGGAGCTCCTTTTGTAATACATAATAATTCAGATTCATTTTGATGGATTGTAGTCATTCTTTTTCTTGTACTATCTAATGGAATTTCTTTTATACGAGGATATTTTTTTTCTAAATCTGATTTGATGTATCCATTATTTTCTCCAAATACCATAATAGCTACATCAGTTGGATCTCCAATTTCTTTTCCATCTTTAATTGATGAATTAGTACATAAACCACATACTGTTAAAGCTTTTTCTTTATTAATTAATTCATCTTCTCTTACAGTCATTTTATTTTTTGTTAATGTTCCTGTTTTATCAGTACATACAACACTACATGAACCTAAAGTTTCAACAGCTAGTAATTTTCTAACAATTGCATTAGATTTAGCCATTTGTTGCATACCTAAAGCTAATGTTAAAGTTAAAACTGCAGGAAGTCCTTCTGGAACTGCTGCAACAGCAAGTGAAACTGCAGTCATAAATGTTTCAACAAGAGGAACACCTCTTTGAAATTCTAATATAAATACTGCTACACAAACAATAACAGCTATTAATCCTAATGTTTTCCCTAATGAATTTACTTTTATCTGTAAAGGTGTTTCTGTATCTTCTCCTTGAATCATTTCAGCTATTTTTCCAATAGATGTTTCCATTCCAATTGCAACAACAACACCTACTCCACGACCAGATACAACAGCGGAATCCATATATGCTATTTTTGACTTTAATTCTTCAGGAGGATTTGATTTATTTACATCATTTAAACCAACATTTTCATAATCTATATTTTTACTAACTGGTCGAGATTCACCAGTTAATGCAGATTCATCAACTCTTAACTCATTTACTTCTATTAATAATAAATCTGCAGGAATTTTATCTCCTTCTTCTATTGCAACAATATCTCCAACAGTTAATTCATTTCCAGGTACTTTAACAAGTTCACCATTCCTTTTTACAACAGCTTCTGTAGATACTAAACTTTTAAGTTTTTCCATAGCTTTTTCTGCACGATATTCTTGAACAAATCCAACTACTGCATTTATTGTTACTACAATTAAAATTACAATAGCATCTATTAAATCACCAACAAAATATGCTGCAATAGCTGCAATAATAAGTAAAATTATTAAAATATCTACAAATTGCATTAAAAATAACACAATTGGACTTTTTTTCTTTTCTTCTTTAAGTTCATTATCTCCATATTCTTCTCTTCTTTTTTCAACTTCAATTGTTGAAAGTCCCTCTAAAGAAGTATTATATTTTGATAAAATCTCACTAATTGATGTCATTAAATGTCTCCATAAATATAAAAGCTTATTCCTTTATAATTTTTAAGTTTCATTTTATTTTCCCCAATATTTAAATCTTCGTTGAATAATGGTTTTATTATTAGAATTGAATTAGTTTTATCTCTTAAATTCATTAAATAAGGTTGAATTTCATAAGGTGGACGAATTGAATATAATATATCTATATTTTTATATAAATTCATATTAGGATTACTAATATCATCTTTTATTGTAGTTTTATTATTTGGTTGAATATCTGTTTTTATAATATCTATATCTTTTTCTTTATTAAGATAATTATAAACATCTTCAAATTTCCCAATAGCTATTTCAGCTACTTTTAAAGGTTCATCTTCCTTAAAATTAGATATAAATTCGCCTAAGCATTCCCACATTGGAATTCCTCATTTTTTTAAAAAAAACTATACTATATTTGTTTTTAAAGTTTATATAATTTTTCTAACAATATTAATAATAGATAAAATGAAAATTCGTGAATTTCTTCCAAAAGATTTAAAAAGAATACATGATATTGAATTAATGTCTTTTAATCAATCTTATGGTATTGATATGTTTAAAAAGTTATATGATATTGGAACTGGCTTTTTAGTATGTGAAATTAATGAATATGTAGTTGGATATATAATTTTCTGGATTAAAGAAGAAGGATTAGGCCATATTATATCATTAGCTGTAGATAAAAATTATAGAAACTTAGAAGTAGCTAGTAAACTATTAACTAAAGCTATATTAATATTTAAAAATGCAGGTATTGATCTTATTACTTTAGAAGTAAATGTAAATAATGAAAAAGCTATTAATTTTTACAAAAAATTTGACTTTACTGTTGATAGAGAAGTTCCTGGATACTATGAAAATAATGAAGCAGCACTTGTAATGTTTTATAAGATTAATTAATTTGTTCTATTAAACATTTGAGTATAATTTTGAGCTATTTGATTGTAGGTTTCAAAAACATTATTTAAATCACCATTTAAATACATCAATAGAATCATTATTGCATAAAATAATAAAATAGTTAATTGAACACTTCCATGTCTTTTAGCTCCAGAATCTTTCCTTGTAACTAAATATAAAGCTAAAATTAATCCAATGATTCCTCCTAAAATAGAGAAAATATAACCTAGAATAATAATTAAATTATAATTTTTAGAAGGTTTTTGACTCATTTCGCTTTGAAGAATTATTTTAGGATTAGATTCTTGATTTTTTTCTAAATTACCTAAATTAAAAATAGTTTCTTTAAATATCAAAGGAGTTCCACATTTAACACACATTGTAGCACCTTCAATATTTTCAAATCCACAATTGGGACATTTATTATTTATAACTTCTTCATTTTCTTCTGGAAATTCTCTTCCACATTTTGTACAGAACCCAAAAGAGTCTTCTGTTGTTGTTCCACATTGTGGACATCTTTTTAAAACCATGCAATCATCTTATATATATTTAATTTTCTTGGAATATAAATTTTTTTTAAAAATTAGTTTTTTTTAGTTAAAATTTTTTAAAATGCGTAAAATCAAATAAAAAAAGAAATAACTAGTTAAAAAGTAACTAGCTATTTTTTTACAAATTATTTATACATAAGTATCTGTTACTTTAGGATATAAATATTTATAAATAAGTGCAGCTATTGCACCACCAATTAAAGGAGCTACAATAAATACCCACACTTGACTTAATGCTTGCCCTCCCATGAAAAGAGCTGGAGCTAAACTACGTGCTGGATTAACAGAAGTTCCAGTTAAAGGAATTCCCATAATATGTACAAATGCTAATGTTAAACCAATAACGATTCCTGCAACACTTTCTGTTTTTTTCTCATGTGTAACACCAAGTACTGTAAATACAAATACAAATGTAAGAATAATTTCAACAACAATAGCTCCCCACATACTAAGACCAACACTAGAAGCTGCACCAAATCCATTTTGACCAAGCCCAGTTATAAGATATCCTCCTAGAGATGCTGAAGAATTTATCATAAATGCAAGAAGTCCAATTCCAATTATCGCACCAATACACTGGAAAACAACATAAAATACGAAATCTTTAGTATCTATTCTTTTAGATATCCACATTCCTAATGATACTGCTGGATTAATATGGCATCCAGAAATATCACCTATTATATAAGCCATTGCTACAATTGATAAACCAAAAGCCATAGCTATTCCTAAGTTTCCAAGAATCGAACCAGCTATTGCTGCACTACCACATCCAAAAAGAACAAGTACCATTGTTCCTATAAGTTCACTAATATATTTTTTCATAATCAAACCTCATACAATAATAAAGATAATTTATTATCAAAATATATTTTTTATTTTTTCTTATAAAATACTTTTCTAAATGAAAATAGTTCTTTATTTTTTTATCATATTATTAATCACTATTTTAAAAAACTTAATAGTAAATTTCAGTGAAAAATATGTTTAAAATTGATAAAACAAAATTTAAGACGTGTTATTTGAATTACTTTGTATATTTATATTAAATTTTTTCATGATAGTATTATTAAATTTAGTATAATTTATAACAATATAATTACATTAAACCCAATTATTTGAACTAATAAAAAATTCACTAAAAATTACATTATTAAGGCCTTGTAGAAATCCCTATTTTTAATTGATTTTTGTTAATCTCTAGATTTGTATTTAGAATAAAAGTTATTTAAAATGCAAATTTTGTTAATAATTAAAAAAAAATAAGATGTAATAAGATTTATTGTTTTACTGTAATCTTATTACTTGTGCTGTATCCGTTCCATGTGCTTGTTGCGATATATGATCCTGGGTCTAAATTAATTTCTAATTTAGCTATTCCAGTACTATCGCTGACTTTATAGTATTTT